>JAVBSQ010000051.1:0-3540 GCA_031556695.1 Bacteroidales bacterium
GTACTTGAACAACACCAACCTCATTTATACCCTGGCAGAAGAACAACCCAATATAGGCAACGTGCGCGAAACCTTTTTCTTTAACCAAATGAGCGTAAACCATGCTGTAACTGCTGCCGAAAAAGGTGATTTTATTATTGATAAATATACATTTGAAGTTGGTGGCGAAGGTAAAACCTCGAAACAAATTGCCGGCCTCAAAGACGCCTTTGTCGTAAAAGACAATGTAGAATTTGGAGCAGCTAATGTGTTGCCTCTCTGGCATTTTGGCTTTAATTATTAATTTCGCACTTTAAAAACTGCATTTCTACACCTAATTTGCACTTTTTATTATGCGTTTTTATTGTTTTCTATTTAATAAATTGAAAATGAACGATTTTTATGACTACTGAGCAAGCCCTTTCTCGTCTTGAGAACCTCTGCAGTCGCAGTGAAAAATGTGTGGCTGATCTGCAGAAAAAGCTCCGCGACTGGGAGATTCCCGCTCTCGAGGCACAAAAGATCATTGACTCACTCCAATCACACGGTTTTGTGGACAACCTTCGTTATGCCAAAGCCTTCACACGTGACAAAAGTAAACTCTCTCGTTGGGGTTTGTTGAAAATACGCAATGCGCTAAAAAATAAACAAATAGAAGATTTTTTCATAAAAGAAGCACTTTTAGAAGTGGACACTTTGACAGTCCAAGATAATTTGGTACATTTGTTGTTGATAAAGAAAAAGAGTCTCAAGCTTGCCCCGCCCGCAGAACAAAAAGCAAAACTTATACGTTTTGCCCTCTCCCGCGGCTACAGCTATGATGAAACTCTCCGCGCCCTTTCCGCCTCCTGCATTTAAAATCCTTAATCTCTTAATCTCTTAATCCCTTGCATTTATGATGACTTCTTACCTAATTTTCGGTGTCTTTGCTCTTCTAAGCTTTATAATCAGCGAACGCTTGAAATACAAAATGAAAAAATATTCGCAGATCCGCGTGAATAACGATTTAAGCGGTGCTGAAATAGCGGAGAAAATGCTACGCGATAACGGAATCAACGACGTGAAAGTAACCATGACCGAAGGTGTACTTAGCGACCACTACAATCCCCAAACAAAGACAGTAGCCCTCAGTCGCGCTATCTACGAAGGACGCAATGTCAGCGCCGCTGCCGTGGCTGCCCATGAATGTGGGCACGCCGTACAGCACGCCACCGCCTACAGTATGCTTAACATGCGCTCTAAACTCGTTCCCGTGGTAAACTTTGCCTCTCTTTGGATGCAGTGGATACTCCTGGCCGGCATTATATTCATCAACACTTTTCCTGAACTGATGCTTATAGGCATTCTCCTTTTTGCCACTACTACCTTATTCAGCTTTGTTACCCTTCCTGTAGAAATAAACGCCAGTGCTCGCGCCATCAATTGGCTCGACCGCTCCGGCATTGCTAACTATGAAACGAAACCTTACGCTATTGATGCCCTCAAATGGGCTGCCTACACTTATGTAGTAGCTGCTTTAGGCTCCTTGGCACAACTTGTATATTTCATATTGCTCTACATGGGCGGACGCAAGAACTAATGAACCAAGCTTATGTCATAGGTGCTGATATTGGTGGAACTAATACCGCCCTTGCTCTCGTTGATGCTCGTGGCAATATTCTTTGTCGCAACACCATCAAAACCGCTGCTTATGCCACGGCCGCCGACTATGCCGATGCGTTTTGTATCTGCATTCAAAAAATGATTGACGCAAAAGACTTGTCGGGACGACTGCGAGGCATAGGTATAGGTGCGCCTACCGCTAACTACAATACCGGTGTCATTGAAAAATCAGTAAATATCCCCTGGGTTGTCAAGCAAGCCGTACCCCTGGCAGCTATGATCACCGAACGTACCGGGCTGCCATGCATGCTCACCAACGACGCCAATGCTGCAGCCATGGGCGAGATGATGTATGGCGCGGCCCGTGGCAAAAAAGATTTCATAGTTATAACTCTCGGAACAGGAGTGGGCTCCGGCGTAGTATGCGGCGGACAACTCCTAGCGGGGCATGACGGCATGGCAGGGGAACTCGGACACATCATCGTCCGACGTGAAGGCCGCCTTTGTGGCTGTGGCCGCAAGGGCTGCCTTGAAACCTATACCTCCGCCACCGGCGTGGCACGTACCGCCGTAGAACTCCTGGCGGCGGATAATCGCCCCAGCCTTTTGCGTTCAATTACTGAGCACCCCATAAACTCCAAAGACGTCTTTGAAGCCGCCCAACATGGCGATACTATAGCCATAGAAGTGTTCAACTACACCGGCCGCATCCTGGGTGAAGCCTTGGCCGATTTTGTCGCTTTTTCCGGCCCTGAAATGATTATTCTTTTTGGCGGTTTATCTGCAGCCGGTGATTTCCTTTTGAAACCTACCCTGGCAGCCATGGAAGAAAATATGCTCTTCCTTTACAAAGGAAAAACAAAACTATGTCTTTCTGAACTCAATGAGGCTGATTCAGCCCTGCTTGGAGCCAGCGCTCTGGCTTGGGAAAGCAAGTAATTACGATTTTTCGTTGGTTACACCCAGCGTTTTATAGGTCTGCCGTATCGCAAACTCATCATCGGATATAAGCAACAATATATCTCCGGCCTTCAAGTCCGTTTGTCCCTTCGGAATAAAATAATTATCACCGCGCTTAGCCATAACCACCAACGTCTTATCCGGTATGTTCATATCCATTAGGCGGTGCCCTTCCTTCAGCATATCCTCAGTTATTGTCACCTCCATGGTCGACGATTTTATTTCCTCCGCAAACTCAATGCCAAACTCCGATCGCTGCCTTGACAGCACCTTGCTATGTATCAGGTTCAGCCATTTAGCTACTTGTGATAGCGTAGTGCCTTGTATCAGCAAAGACAATATTGTGCAGAAGAAAACAATATTAAACATCACGCGCGAATGTTCAATATTTGCAATAAGCGGGTATAGTGCAAACACAATAGGTACCGCCCCGCGCAAGCCTACCCATGAAACAAAAATACGATCTTTAAAAGTCAGTTTTCTAAAAGGAAGTAAGCTTAACAACACCGCTGCCGGTCTTGACAGCAATATCATACATATTCCTATTGCAATACTAACCCCCGCTACTTCCGGCAGTTCATGCGGGTTTACCAATAATCCCAAGGTGAGGAACATCACAATTTGAAACAGCCAGGCCATACCGTCAAAAAACTTCGTCACCGTGCGTTTATGCACAAAACGTTTATTACCAATAACCATACCACCTATGTATACAGCGAGGAAGCTATTCCCTTGCAGGAAATAAGTTGCTGAAAAAATAAAAAACATAGCAGCCAGCAGCAACACCGGATACAGTGAATCATTATCAATATTAATACGATTAAGTACATGTACTGTCAGCTTTCCTAATATCCAACCGGCGGCAGCACCAATCGCCATCTGTCCTATAAACATTAGCGCCACCATTCCCCAATCATGTGATTGAGTCTGTATAATCTGTATCAAAGAAATGGTTAACATATACGCCATAGGGTCATTACTTCCGCTTTCCAACTCCAA
>JAVBSQ010000179.1:0-3904 GCA_031556695.1 Bacteroidales bacterium
TACAGCATACCGTCGTTGCCACCGAGGCCGACGCTCTGCTGCTTGAAAATAACCTCATAAAAACCCTTCAGCCGCGTTACAATATATTGCTGAAGGACGACAAAACCTATCCGTGGATTTGCATTAAAAACGAGGCTTTCCCCCGTATTTTTCCTACCCGCCGCGTCATAAAAGACGGATCGAAATATTTCGGTCCCTACACCTCCGTTCATATTATGTACCTGCTGCTTGATCTTATCCGACAGCTTTACCCCCTGCGCACCTGTAACCTGGCGCTTACGCCCGAACCCATAGCCAAAGGTAAATACAAAGTTTGTTTAGAATATCATATTGGTCGCTGCAAAGGCCCCTGCGTGGGTAAGCAGGGTGAAGAGGAATATGCCGACAATATCAGTGCCATCAGTGCCATCATCAAAGGCCGGCTGAGCGAGGTGGAAGAAGTACTCCGCAGCAGTATGCTTAAAGCCTCGTCCGAGCAACAATTTGAGGAAGCTCAGCGTTATAAAAACCGTTTGGAAAAGCTCAAACTCTACCAGTCCAAATCCGTTATCGTTAATCCCGATATCAGTGACGTCGACATCTTTTCCATTATCCCCGACGAAAAAGAAGTGTACGGCAACTTCCTTCGCGTGGTGCAGGGAGCCGTTATACAATCCCACTCCGTAGAGTTAAAGCTGGGAATAGAAGAAGAAAAAGAAGCCTTATTGAGCTATTTTATTGCCGAGATGCACAATCGCATGGAAGGCCTGTCCAAAGAACTGATAGTCCCCTTTGCACCCGACCAGGAACTGCCCAACATTGTTTACACCATACCGCAGCGCGGCGACAAGAAGAAACTGCTTGAGCTCAGCGAGCGCAATTGTAAGTTATATAAGCTCGAGCGACTGAAACAGATGGAGAAAATTAATCCCGAACGGCACACCGAGCGCTTAATGACTATCATCAAAAAAGACCTTAACCTGCAAGAACTTCCCACCCTTATTGAGTGTTTTGACAACTCCAACTTGCAGGGTACTAATGCTGTAAGTGCTTGCGTAGTGTTCCGCGACGGCAAACCCAGCAAAAAAGATTACCGGCATTTCAATGTGAAAACTGTGGTGGGGGCTGATGACTATGCCACTATGATAGAAGTAGTTACCCGCCGCTATACCCGCCAGCTCGCCGAAAATCAGGAGCTGCCGCAACTCATCATCATTGATGGGGGGAAGGGGCAGTTGAACGCTGCGCTGGAAGCCTTGCAGTCATTGGGCATTGAAGATAGGATAGCTATCATAGGCCTGGCGGAAAGGCTTGAAGAGATATACCGGCCGGGCGATCCTGTGCCCTTATTCCTTGATAAAAATTCCGAAACCCTCCGTGTACTCATGCAAGCACGCGATGAGGCGCACCGTTTTGGCATCACTCATCACCGGCAGAAACGTTCCGCTACCTTTGTTGCTACTGAGCTTACCAACATTGAAGGTATAGGCCCCAAAACTGCCGATAAATTATTGTCGGCCTTTCGTAGCGTGGCACGCATAAAAACTGTCGACTTCGACCAATTGAAAGAAGTGGTGGGGGAGAAAGCCGCTAACGCAATTGCAAATTATTTCCATAAACAATAGGTTTAGTCTTTTTTTAGTATATTTGTCTCTTTAATAAAAAGTAGACATGATATATATGCTGATGCCGGTCATTTTTCTGGCAGGAATTATAGGGATAGCCTTTGAAGAAAAAATCAAGGTCAACAAGGCCGCCGTGGCGCTACTGATGTGCACTCTCTTGTGGGGCTTGCTACTGTTTGACAATGTTCAAATTTTCTCTTCGCACCCCAAAGAATTGCTACACTCTTTGATCTCAAAATTTCCGGAATTCGGCAGCCTCCCTTTCTCTGAGCAGTGTGCACTATTTATTGACACTGCCATTATACAGCATTTGGGCGACGTGTCCACCACCCTTTTCTTTGTTATGGCCTCTATGGTCATCATTGATTTGGTAGATGTACACGGTGGTTTCGGCGTATTTATCCCCATGATCAAAACCCGTAATAAGCGTGCGGTACTGTGGATCATTGCCTTCCTCACCTTCTTCCTTTCCGCCCTCTTAGGTAATTTAGCCACTGTAATCATCATTATCTCCCTGCTGCGTAAGATTGTACGCGACAATAGCGACAGACTTATTTACGCCTGCATGACCATTATAGCGGCCAATGCCGGTGGCTCCTGGTCGCCCATAGGTGATGTAACCACCCTTTTGTTATGGACCGGCAAAACTATTTCTGCCGGGCATCAGGTGTTACATGTTTTTCCCTCCAGTTTGGTGATGATGCTCATACCCTTAACTCTTGTTACCTTCATGTTCCCCAAAAACAGTTACATTATAGATGCCGGTCCCGATCAAGGTAAGATACGTTTAAGCCGCCGTATACGTTACACCTTGTTGGCTATAGGTTTAGTCTCTTTTGTGATGGTTCCTGTACTACAAACACTACTTGGTATTCCTCCCTTTATGGTGGCTTTGGCCGGTGTGGTGGTGCTGTGGGTTTATACTGATTTGTTATATGCAGGGAAACACTCCGCTATTATTGATACCTTGAAGGTAAACAGCACTTTTTCACGCATAGATATGTCCACTATACTTTTCTTTTTGGGTATCTTGATGTCTGTAGCCGCTTTGCAAACCGCCGGACAGTTGGGTAACATGTCTACCTTTCTTGACACTCACGTGGGTAAGCCCGAGCTAATCAGCTTTATTTTAGGAATTTGCTCCTCTTTCCTTGATAATGTGGCTTTGGTCGCCGGTACCATAGGTATGTATCCCATAGCCGAAACCGGTGCTTTCATGAGTAACGGTATTTTCTGGACTTTCCTGGCCTATTGTGCTGTTACCGGTGGTAGCATCCTTATTATTGGTTCTGCAGCAGGTGTTACCGTTATGGGTATGGAAAAGATCAGTTTTGGCTATTATTTTAAACGCTTCTCCCTTTTGGCCCTCTTAGGCTATGTGGGGGGTGCCGCCGTATTTCTCCTCTTAAATTGATAAATAGAAAGTAATATAAAAGTTTTAAATTATTAGTTAAAAGTTATATTTAGACATATAGACATGAAAATTCGCACATTACACCTTCTTCTACCCTTGCTTTGTTTGCCTTGGTTTATGCAGGCGCAGGAATTGTCTGTTATTAAAGGATTTACAGCGCCATCCGCTATAAGTTATTATAATAATGAACTTTACATTTCCTGCTTGGGTGCAGGTGAAAATACCGGTTACATCAGCATTGTTGATGACTACATGACTAATCCGCCCCGGAAGTTAGTCGAAAATCTTCGTGCCCCCCGCGGAATGGCTTTTCATAAAGGCTTATTATATGTTTGCGACCTTAACCGTGTGGTAGCCTTTAATTTGAATAACGGTATACAGGTAGCTGCCTATGATTTTTCAAGTACCGGCACCAAGCACCTCAGCTCCATTGTTGTGCTTGACGACCATACCTTTTTGGTAGCCGGAAAAGATGTCAATACCATTTTTAAACTGAATATCAAAAATGGCAAGTATACTCCTTTTATTATATTGAGTACTCCTGTGAACCTGCAGCTTGACGAGCTTAAACAAAAACTTTTTGTGACTTGTGCCGGCGACAATATGCAGGCTTCCGGTAAACTCGGTGTGGTCAATCTGAAGAGTAAAGAACCTTTTTTCACCACCCTCTCCGATTATGTCGGATTTATTGGAGGATCAGCTATTTATAGCAATACAATCTATTTTTCAGATTGGAAAAGCAACAATAAATCTACCGGTGAAATTTTGAGCATGGACATGAGTAGTAAAGATGTAAAAACCCTGAGTGCCGGATTACGCCTTAATAAACCCGGCGCTATTTTTTACAACTACCGCCTTCATACTTTCTATGTGGCAGGGGAAGACA
>JAVBSQ010000171.1:0-5995 GCA_031556695.1 Bacteroidales bacterium
GATATTTTTCGTTGATCTTATCTATCTCCGGTTTCAGCACCTTCATCTTGGCGGTGGATATGTGCGACTTGTGGGTAAGCGGCGCCAGCACCAATTTAATGAAGATGGTGAGTAATAAGATAATGATACCATAGTTGGTGATAAATCCGCTGAGGAAGTCGAACACAGGAATGATCACCCAACGATTGATCAGGTTCATCAGCCACCAACCCAAATATACTAATTTTTCAAAATGATGCCCTTCACTTTTTAAGGTGTTGTATTGGTTGGGCATGAAGTAAAAATCCAAAGGAATAATTTGTGAGGCGGTGTTGTTGTATGCCAATTGCATATTAGCTTCGCAATGCATGAGCAAGCGGTCGGGGTGCGTGTCGGGATAATTTTTGAAGGATACATCTCCTTGGGTGAAGTTATCGCCCGCTACCAGTGCTGTGGAAAAAAATTGTTGCTTAAAGGCCACCCATTCTACCTTGGTTGACAGCTTGGTTTCCTCAGAGAGGGAGCGCATGGAGAGTATTTCTATGTCTTCTGCTCCCGGGTATTTATAGGCTACGGTGGAGTAGTTGCTTTCGTTAGCAAAATTTTTCTCCTGACGGCGCAGGTCGGCACTCCAATGCAGGTCAAGGGTATTAGCATTGCGGGGTATTTCTTTATCCATACCCACCATGTTAATGTTAAGGCCTAAGCGGTAGCTGTCAGCCGGCAAGGTATAAATGTAATCAATATAAGCACCTTCGGCCACTTGCAGTCGCATGGTTATACCGGCAGTAGAGTCGCCGGAGTAGTTGGGGCTGTCAACGGGTTGAAAGAAGAAGTTGCCTGTGCTGAGTTGTTGTTTGGTAAAGAAGTGGAGAGAAAAGTCGTTTTGTTCACCGGAGAATAATACTATGGGAAGACTGTCATATGTTTGATAGCCTTTTACCTGTGCGGCATACACACGTGCCCCTTTATTGGAGAATACGAGTTTTAAACGATTATTTTCCAGGGTGTAAAATTGTTCTTCTCCGGTTAGTGCTTCGGCCAAACTGCTACCCATTGTTTCGGCGGCAACAGTTTTTTGCTCTTCGGCGGTAGCGGCAATAGGAGCAAGGGTGGCAGGTGCGTTTATACTATCGTGTAAGCGTTGTTCTTCCTCGTATTTGGCACGTTCAACCAAGGCTACGGAGTCGCGTTGAAATTGTAATTTACGTTGCTGTTCAATATTTTTACCGTTATACCAGGTAAAACCAATGATAATGGCACCGATTAAAACGAATCCGATTATATTACTTTTGTTCATCTTTAGCGTACTGTTTCTCTATTAATTTAATTTTTTCTTCTAACAAGGCGATTTCTTCCTTAGCTTTACTGATTTTCTTATTCACATCAGCCACCAAGCTGTCGGCATTTTTTGACTTGGCAAAAAATCCAATATTATTTTCCCACAAGGCAATGTCGGCCTCCAGTTGACGAAGGGCATGCACCAGGTTTTCACGTTCTGAGCGCATGGGGCGGTTACCTTTATCGCCACGACTTTGCATGTCATTGACACGGTTCTTAAAGCGCATCATTTTCTTTTCACTGTCCGATGCTCTAACACCTTCGAACTGTTTGTCGAGAGCAGCCCTGTAAGCGGCTTGTAATTTTTCCTTTTCTTTAATGGGAACAAAACCTATTTCTGTCCAGCGACGTTGAAAAACCTGCAGGGTGCTTAGGTTATCGGAAGGATTGTCTGATGGGGTGAAAGCTTCAATCTCAGCAATGATAGCTTGTTTTAGTTTGAGATTTTCGCTGTATTCATTCTCTATAGTAGAAAAATGCTCGGTTTTTCGGTTGAAGAAAGCATCGCAGGCAGTGCGGAAACGTTTCCACAAAGCATTAGATTGGTTGCGGGGAACGGCGCCTATTTCTTTCCATTGCTTCTGCAGACTTATCAGTTTGTCGGTGGTTTTCTTCCACTCTTCGCTGTTTGTCATGCTTTCAGCTTGTTCACACAAGGCTATTTTCTTTTGCAGGTTTTCCTGCATGCCGGTTTTAAACTGATCGTAGAATTCGCGTTTTGCAGTATAAAATTTATCACAAGCTGCGCGAAACCGTTCAAAGATACGTGTATTCTCTTTCTTAGTAGCGAAACCTATGGTACGCCATAGTTTTTGTATTTCTTCTATTTGTTTGGTGCGGTCAGTCCACTCTTTATTGTCTTTAGCTTCTTCGGTGGCAGCTATTTCTTCGGTTTTTTCACACAACGCCGTCTTAGCCTCCAGGTTCTTTTTCTGTTCTTCTTTTTGTTGTTCGAAATGTTCTTGATGTTTTTTATTAATGGCTGCGGTTGCATTTTTGAAACGCTCCCATACTTGTTCGCGGTATTCGGCAGCTACAGGGCCTAGTTCGCGCCACTCTTCGTGGTATTTCTGTAGCTTGTTGAAGGCGTTAACAATGCTTGATTCCAGCGATAGGCGTTCTGCCTTCTCGCTTAGAACAGTTTTCGCTTCCAAATTTTTCTTGAAGTCAAGGTCGCGCAGTTCGTTGTTTATTTTCACGTAGTCGTAGAACAGTTCTACGTAGTGATGGTAAGTGCTCCAAAGATCTTTAGTATTTGTCATGGGCACCGGTCCTGACTCGCGCCACCGTTGCTGGATATCACGGAAGGCAGGGACGGTAAGCTGCAGGTCCTCTTGTTTTTCCAGAAGAGATTTAAGCTCTTCTATCAACTTTTGTTTGATGGCCAAATTCTGTTCCTTTTGCTCTTCAAGCTGGCGGGTATGTTCGGCGCGGCGACGTTTGTATTCGTTGTAAAGCGATTTGAATTGTTGCTCTACCTCGTCGACAATGGTTTCTTCGTTTTCGGGCACAGGATTTTGTTCCCCAACACCGTCGTCACTACGTTTTTCCTGGTTAATAAATTTGTAGAAAGCCGATTTGATGGCTTCCGCTTCACGGCGTAACACGTCGAGGGGTTGACTATTCAGCAGTTTTTCAAAAATATCGAGTAACTCTTCTTTCTCCAGATGAAGATACTTGAGCGTGCTGTGCTCTTCGTTCATTTCTTCTTCGTGATTGAAGGCCTCTTGCTCCTCCGGAGCAGAATTGTGTAGTTCTTTATTCATAGCTACAGGTTCATAAAAAATAATATAATCTACAAAGATAGAAAAAAATACCTAACTTTGTCAAATGATGCGCATAGATATTTTAACCCTGCTTCCCGAATTGTTGGAAAGTCCGCTTGGGCATTCTATTGTTAAACGTGCTCAAACGAAGGGGCACGCGGAAATTCATATACATAATATACGTGATTATGGGAAAGGGACTTACCGCCAGGTTGACGATTATCCCTTTGGCGGTGCAGCCGGAATGGTGATGACGATAGAGCCTATTTACACGCTTATAGAGAAGTTGAAAGCGGAGCGCCCTTACGATGAAATTATTTTTATGACGCCTGATGGTGAACGCTTGGCACAGCCTGCTGTAAACCGTATGTCTAGCTACACTAATGTGATGATTTTGTGTGGACATTACAAAGGTATTGACCATCGTATTCGCGAACACCTAATTACCCGTGAAATTTCTATTGGTGACTATGTGCTTAGTGGAGGTGAATTGGCTGCTGCGGTGTTGGTTGACGCCTTGGTGCGGGTTATTCCGGGTGTTATTTCCGATGAAACTTCGGCTTTAACAGACTCTTTTCAAGACGGACTACTGAGCCCGCCCGTATATTCACGCCCAGAGGAGTTTAACGGTTGGCGCGTGCCGGATATTTTACTGTCCGGTAACCATAAGCTTATTGCCAAATGGGAAGAGGAGCAGGCCATGGAGCGTACACAGCGCCTTCGTCCCGATTTACTGAGTTGAAAGTTTATAAAGTTATAAAGTTATAAAGAGAAAATTTAGTTCAATATTAACTCGTCGATAATACTTTTACCCAATTTTTTATTGAGTTCCGCTACAATTTCAGCACGCATCATAAATAATTGATTACGTACAATGGAGGAGTTCAATTGTACAAATAACGTGCGGCCCTTCACATATTTATTACGGGTATTTTTAGCCACAGTAACGCCCAGCATCTCGTCCCATAAGGCATACAAGCGGGTGCGTAACAGGCCGTCTTCCAAGCCTTCTTCTTTAATAAGGTCCCGGATAATATCTCTTAATATAGAAGTATCTTGTTTCTTCATTTAAAGGAACCCATCTCCGTCCGGAAAATTGTATAGTCTTGCGTGAGGTCTTTTACGATGCCGTCAAGCCGTACCTTATTACTATCCGTGAGAAAAATCTGTCCGAATGCGGCGTGTGATACCATGGCGAGCAGCTGATGCACGCGCCCGGCGTCCAGCTTATCGAAGATATCATCTAGTAATAGGAGGGGGCGGAAGCCTTTTTGTTGGTGCAAGAGCTCAAATTGGGCAAGCTTTAGGGCTAATAGGAAAGTTTTTTGCTGTCCTTGTGAACCCACGCGTCGCAGGGGATAGCCACTGATGTGCATG
Organism: Bacteroidales bacterium; assembly: GCA_031556695.1. Lineage (GTDB taxonomy): Bacteria > Bacteroidota > Bacteroidia > Bacteroidales > UBA932 > UBA932. The sequence goes on from JAVBSQ010000171.1 coordinate 4,464, forward strand.
GTAAGATCATCACGGTGAATGCCGGCGGAGGTATGTTGTAAAACTTTGTCACGCTGCCGGTTTTGTTGTAGAATGTCCATAAAATCGCCGGAATCAAGGTCAGATTTATAGCCTAGCTCTACTACTTCTTTATTCTCTGCCAGGTTATTATAGGTCTGCTGGAAATAAGGCTGTAAAACGCTCACCAGCATTTTCCGGTAAGCATATACTTGTTTTCCACTATCCACTAACTGTTCATCAATTGTTTGTTGAAGATCGTCGTTGTTCCCTTCTTGTTTAAGCAACTTGTTGCGTTGCAGTAGGATATGGTTATATTTCAGTAATCCCGAGAGATATTCTTTTTCTGTTTGTGCCAATATACCATTCAAGTATTTGCGGCGTTCTTCGCCACCTTCATTTACAAGGGCATTGTCGGTGGGTGATACCATAACCAACGGTAAGAGCCCTATGTGTTCTGATAAACGCGTGTAAATCTTTTCGTTACGTTTGATTATCTTGCCCTCTTGCCGTTTTACGCCACAAGTGATACGTTCTTCCGACTCATTGTGGGCAAATAAGCCCTGCAATAAAAAAAATTCTTCGCCATGGCGGATATTGTATAGGTCGCTACCGCCAAAATAGCTTTTAGCCATGGAAAGGTAATAAATGGCGTCTAATAGATTGGTCTTTCCTTCACCGTTATTCCCCACTATACAGTTGATATTCGGCGAAAAATCAAGTTGCTCCGACTCGATATTTTTAAAATTACTTATGGAAAGGTGCTTCAAAAACATAGGGCAAAGATAGCAATTTAAAAAATAATTAGTATATTTGCGTTCCAAAAAATAATAATTTTAGCCATGGCGAAACACGAACACCAAGACCCGGAAGAAAAAGTAGAAAAAGCACTAAACTCTACAGAACAGTTTTTAGAGAAATATAAAAATTTTCTTATTTATGGAGTAGGAGCAGTGCTGTTACTCACTGTTATTTATTTCGGCTATCAAAAATTCTATTATGAAGGCCAGCAAGAAGAAGCCCGTTCACAAATGTATGTGGCTGAGCAGTATTTCCGTTTGGATTCACTGTCGTTAGCATTGAATGGTGATGGTAATCACTTGGGATTTTTGCAAATAATTGATAATTACGGAAGCAAAGCCGGAGAGGTAGTTTATTTTTATGCAGGTGTTTGCCAGTTGCAGTTGGGTGACTATGAAGGAGCCATCAGCAACCTGAAAAAATATAAAGTGGGCGATGAGATCACTACAGCTCGTGCTATGAGTTGTATAGGTGATGCTTATGTTCAATTGAACAAATATCCTGAGGCTGTAAATTACTTTCTGCAGGCTGCCAGCTACAAGAAAAACACCTATGCAGCAGCTTATTTGTTGAAAGCCGGTCTTACGTATGAGGCTATGGGCAAACCGGAAGAGGCGCTGAAAATGTACCAAAGTATTAAAGATGATTATTCAACAACGGTAGAAGCCCGCGATATCGACAAATACATCGGTCGCTTGAATCCGGAAATTTAATCTTTAAATTTTTGAATTTTT
>JAVBSQ010000084.1:0-4951 GCA_031556695.1 Bacteroidales bacterium
CCAGGAAAGCTTTTCCATATGCCACTATTGTCTCTGACCGTTTTCATGTACAGAAGTTGATGAATGAAGCTATCTCTGATTTGCGGGTAGAGTATCGCTTGTAATCTTCCCGCAGAACCGCTACAAAGAAAAATGTAAAAAAACTAATAGCTCTGTAGTATGAAAAAGAGTAGTTTCATCGAGAGCTAAATTTTGACAGTTTTGCGATCACAGGACAATCGCATAACAATTCATTGGGTTCCTCAATTTTAGATGTATCTTTGCAAAAAGAATAATATGAAAGTACTATTAATAAACGGAAGCCCCCGTAAAGAAGGAAATACCTTTTTGGCCTTGTCGGAAGTAGCCAAAACCTTAAACGAAAACGGGATACGAACAGAAATCATACAATTGGGCAACAAAGCCGTTCAAGGGTGCATTGCCTGCCAAAAGTGCGCAGAATTGGGACACTGTATCTTTAACGACACCTTATACACCACTATCCGCGAACAGCTCAAAAATGCCGATGGCCTGATTGTCGGCTCTCCCACTTATTATGCAGGCCCGAATGGATCATTATGTGCCTTGCTCGACCGTCTGTTTTACTCCTCACTGGAATTATTGCAATACAAGCCGGCTGCGGCAGTGGCAATATGTCGCCGGGGCGGTGCCGGCAACACCTTCGATCGCCTCAACAAATACTTCACCATATCAAATATGCCGGTAGTGCCTTCCCAATATTGGAACAGTGTACACGGATTAATGCCGGGCGAAGCTATACATGATGCTGAAGGACTACAAACCATGCGAACACTCGCCCGAAATATGACTTGGTTATTGAATAATATTAAAAAAGGAGAACCCCATCCCGAACCGGAAACCGTATCTCAATTTACCAGCTTTATCCGGTAATTCAGAACTTCCGGCAATGGCAATCTACCAAGTGGTCGTTCACATACCCCACCGCCTGCAGGTGGGCATAACAAATCGTAGAACCAAAAAATTTAAAACCTCGCTTCTTCATATCCTTACTGATAGCATCAGACAAAGGTGTGGTAGCCGGTAGTTCAGTTCGTATTTTCCAGTTATTTATAACCGGTTTCCCATTAGGAAGAAAAGATCGCATATAATTACAAAAACTACCGAACTCCTTTTGGATTTCAAGATAATGCTGGGCGTTAGAAATAGTGCCCATAATTTTCAGTCGGTTACGGATAATCCCCTCATCTTGCATCAAACGTTCTACATCTTCTACTGTAAATTTAGCTACCTTAACCACATTATAATTCGCAAAAGCCTTACGGTAAGCCTCCCTGCGCCTAAGAATAGTGATCCAACTCAAGCCTGCCTGTGCACTTTCCAGCACTAGAAACTCAAACATCTTCTTATCGTCTGTCACCTCCCTTCCCCACTCTTCATCATGATATTTTTCATACACCGGATCGCCCTTACACCAATCGCAGCGATTTATCTCTTTTTTTGCCATAATTTTTTCCCCTTTGTTGTATAGTATTACAAATTTACAATTATTTCTGTACATTTGTATTACTATCCTTTATTTGCTAAGTAGATGGCGGAAATAGTGTGACAAGTACCTTATCTATCCTCGCCCCATCCATGTCCACAATCTCAAAGTCCATACCCTGCCATAAAAATTTTTCTCCTTCCTGCGGAACATGCTCCAAGATTTCTAAAATCAATCCACTCAGTGTATTATATTCATTTTCAACATATAAATCTTCCCTGTCCAAGAATTCCAAAAAACTGTAGAAAGAACATTGGCCATCTATCAATAAACTGCCATCAACTCTCACTATAATTTCTTTTTCCTCCCCCTCTACCATCACCTCGCCCACCAAGGCCTCCATAATATCTGTAAGAGTCACAATACCCTGTACAGCTCCAAATTCATCAGTAACAAAGCCATATTTAATCGTGTTTTCTTTGAAATATTCCAAGGCCCCATACACACTTTTATTATCCGGCAAATAATGAGGTGGACGTGTTAAATTATCCAATAAAAAATCCGAAGAATCTATTTGTGCAAACAAATCTTTCAGATAAACCACACCCGATACTTCCTCATAATTATTAGCTGACTTAACAGGATATACATCATGCATATCCCCTATCACTTTCTCCCGTATAATCTCTTTAGCATCTTCAATATTCAGCCATATAAAATCATTCCGGTGGGTCATAATAGAATCAATATCCCTATCCCCCAAACTAAACACGCGCCCAACAATATCATGTTCCACTTCCTGCACTTCTCCTGCATCAAGCCCTTCTTTCACCATACTTTTTATCTCTTCTTCCGTCACCTTTCCTTTATCTCCCTTAATACCGAATATCTTCAATGTGAGCACTGTACACTTCGACAATAACCAAACCACCGGCGTCATAATACCGGAAAGTACCAGCATAGGGCGAGCAACAAGCTTAGAGATACTTTCCGCCATACTCAGCCCCAATCTTTTCGGCACCAACTCTCCAAAAACAATAGTTAGAAAAGTCACCACAAGAACTATGGTGGTAGTTGCTATAGCTAAAGCATATGGCGCTAATACCTCCATATGGGCAACAAGCACTGCTAAATCATGCGAGAATGCTTCGCCTGAATATAAACCCGTCAAAATGCCGATTAATGTAATGCCGATCTGAATAGTGGATAAAAATTTATTAGGTTCATTAGAAAGGTTCAAGGCTGCTTTGGCTGACTTGCTGCCCTTTTTCTGATCTGTTTCCAGACGCGCTTTTCTCGCTGAAACCAATGCAATCTCTGACATGGAAAATATACCGTTCAACAATATAAGTAAAGCTATAATAAATATTTCCATAACTCAAGGTCTTATAAATTTCAGCATCTTCTTTTCCTCATTAAATAACATAGCTGTATTAATCAATGCCAGCAATGAATAGGCTTGTGGAAAGTTGCCCAGCTGGCATTTGGTTTCAAAATCCAAATCTTCACTAAATAACCCAAGGTGGTTAGACCAGTCCAGCAAACGGTTGAAAATATTCAAAGCTTCCTCTTTTTCACCTGTAACAAACAAGGCACGTACCAGCCAAAAAGTGCAAATAGTGAATGCAGAGGAAGGTTTCCCAAAATCATCTACATTTCTGTAACGATACATCAAGCCATTATGAAATAATTCTTCCTTTACCTTCTTTACCGTTTTGAGATATTTATCATCATCTAAAGCTAGAAAACCATACTGTTCCATTAACAATAGCGAAGCATCCATATTATGATTCCCGTATGCCTGTGTAAAACTTTGCAATTCCTCATTCCACCCATGTTGCATAATATCTTCTCTGACACGCTCTGCCTCCGTTTTCCACTCCTGTTCATAGCCATGCCTTCCTAACCTGGCTGCAATACTCACCGCCCGGTCCAACGCCACCCAACACATCACCTTCGAGAACACAAAATGGTCTTCGCGGTTACGGAACTCCCAAATGCTGTTATCCGGATTACGCCACTCTGCATATACCGTACGCACCACCCCCTTCACTATTTCCCACATTTCTTCCAACTCGTCTAATGTTCCCGGAAAATGAAAATAATAGCTATGAATAACATCCATAAGGTAACCCAACGAATCATTCTGCTTCTGGCTGTATGCCGCATTCCCTGTCCGCACCGGCGATGACCCTTTGTAACCCGACAAATGGCTTAAAAATTCTTCTTTTAATTCCCGTTCACCGTCAATGCTGTACATAATACGAAACTCATCTGACTTAGAATGCAATATTCGTTTAATAAAATTCATAAACCGCTTCGCTGTTTCCTGGTGTCCAAGATTTAAGAGCGTTTCTATCGACATGGAAGCATCTCTAATCCAACAATAACGGTAATCCCAATTACGCGTTTCGCCAATAGCTTCCGGAATACTGGTAGTTAATGCCGCCACTGCCGCGCCGGTAGGTTGAAACGACATCATTTTCAGAATTAACAAACTGCGCGCTATCACATCATTATATTGCTCAAAGCGCCGCGAACGATTATCCCAGTTCAACCAATACACCTTTGTACGCTGGTACTCCAAATAAATACGCCGTATATCTATGGGAATAAGCTTTTGATTATAGGAAAGCAATAAAAATTCCTCCTCTCCGGGATAAATTTTCTTCACCTCCAATATGTCATCAAAATCAAAACTGGAGTACAAGTACAAATTATCCGTTGGATTTACGGTGGACGATGTTTTAATAAAATCGCCAAACTTCTCATGCAACACCGGCTCCGCCGCATAATTCAACACCGGTTCATAACGAATACGGAAATGCGGTTTTCCTTCCGTACGCCGAATATAACGATATATCTCCGCCGAAATATAATAGCCGGTATGTGGAGTGCGGTATTTCGGCATAAAATCAAGCACTTCAAAAGCACCTTCCGTTGAACGGAAAGTAGTGCAAAGAATATTTGTGCTACGGAGATATTTTTGTGTCATCACATAACTATCGTCGACCTCAAAGGCAAAGCAGCCCCCTTTCTTTTCATCTAACAATTTTGAAAACACCGAGGGCGAATCAAATTGCGGCAAGCACAACCAATCTATACTGCCTTTTTTAGATACTAAAGCAGCCGTCTTGCAATTACCAATGATACCATAATCCAAGTTTTCCATAATTAAAAAATAAGATGAGTGAGGAATAAAATTGTATTTTCTTGTGTAGGGATGTTGTACCCCGCCACATTGGAACTATTACCTACTTTTATACTGATGGCGTCCTGCGGCAAAGCCCTGAACATCTCCTCGTCTGTGGTATCATCACCCATAGCCATGATAAAATCATAGTTCTCCTTCTCTATAAGCCTCAACGCCTCAGCTCCCTTGCCTATGCCGGCAGGCTTCACTTCCACAATCTTATTTCCCTGCATCACCTGTAAATTATGCCGTAAGCAAACCGGCACCAAGGCATTGATTAATTGAGGCACCCGCATCTCGGCCACCCATGAATC
>JAVBSQ010000020.1:0-5208 GCA_031556695.1 Bacteroidales bacterium
GAAAACTCGCAACACAAAAATAGTTTTCCAATTTTTAACAATAAATTAATATTTAACCGTATTTAAGACAAAAACACCTATCTTTGTACCTTAGTAATAGTAAAATTATCTTTCTAAATAGTAAAAAATTATATTTCATGAAAAAATTATTTGTTTCTCTTGTTGCTTCCTTAGCACTTTTTTCGTGTGGACAGCAACCTAACTTTACCATTAACGGTACTGCTTCGGGAGTAGAAGACGGCACACTGGTGACTCTTTCACGCGTTGAAGGTCGTGGTAAAACCGTAGCAGTGGATAGTATCGCTGTTGTAGGTGGGACTTTTAAATTCAACGCTTATCAACCGGCTGATCGCTATGTGCTTTCTGTAGCAAATGTGAATAAGGCTTTTGCTTTTTTTATTACCGGTAACAATGAAGTGATGGATATTGCTTTGAATACGGAGGATATGACAGCCTCTACATTATCCGGCAGCGAGTTGAATGATCAATATGTGGCTTTTCAACAAAAGTCAAACGAAGTGTCAAAGGAAATATCAGCCTTGATTGCTGACTACAATAAGCAAAGTGCAGCTATCAAAGAAAACAAAAAATTGAAAGATGCCGACAAAGAAAAACAACTGAAAGCTTTGGAAGATACTACTGATGTACAATATGATGCCCTTGATGCTAAAAAAAGTGAAGTGCTGAAAGCTTTTATAGTGGCTAATGGTAACAATATTGTTGGACAACGTGTGTTCTTGCAGACACCTTATGCATTGAATGCTGAAGAATTGGCAGCCCTTGTTGCCGGTATATCTGATAAATCAACCCCTGCAGCTAAAGATATTCAGCAACGTTTAGAGAATGTAAATAACAGTGTGGAAGGTAAACTTTTTGTTGACGTGGAGTTGAATAACACCGAAGATCAGCCCGTAAAATTATCTACCTGGGTAGGTAAAGGCAACTATGTGTTGGTTGATTTCTGGGCTTCATGGTGCGGACCTTGTCGTCGCGAAAATCCTAACGTGGTGGCTATGTATCAAAAATATCATGAAAAAGGTTTGGATATCGTAGGTATCTCCCGTGACCGTGCTAAAGAACCTTGGTTGGAAGCTATCCAAAAAGACGGCTTGGTGTGGAATCATGTGTGGGATAAAGACGGTGTGGCTGCACAAAAATATGTGGTAGACTTTATTCCTAATATCTTCCTTTTTGATGGTGAAGGTAAAATGGTAGCCCGCGCTTTACACGGTGAAACTTTGCGTGCTAAATTAGCTGAAATATACGGAGAGTAAATAAATGGAGCTGTTTGTTGACGTACTGAGAAATTCATTTCTCATCACCGGGCTGGTGATGGTGATGATGTTGTTAATTGAGTATTTCAACATTCACTCACATGGGCGGACATTTAGGCAACTGGAACATTCGCGCTTTAAGCAAATATTGCTTGGCGCCTTGCTGGGATTAGTTCCCGGATGTATCGGCGGCTTTGCGCTCGTATCCCTCTTTACCCATAAAATAGTAAGCTTCGGCGCTTTGGTAGCTATGATGATAGCGGCCACGGGCGACGAAGCTTTTGTTTTATTTGCAGTAGTGCCCAAAACAGCACTGCTTTTAAATGCTATTCTTTTTCCACTCGCTATTATTACCGGCTTGTTGGTAGACCGTTTTGTAAAACGCTTTCCCGTACCCTTTTCCCAGCAGCATTTTGCCATTCATGACCATGAAGGTTGTGCCCATGGCGGCTCTTCGAAGTTTAGTGTAAAAAACATTATTTATAATCTTCGGCATCTCTCTTTTGAACGGGCTTTGTTGCTCTTCGGTTTATTGGTTTTTGTGGTGAGTATGCTGCTCGGCTTGTTGGAGCATGACCATGCCGCCCACGTGCATGGCGAGGCCTGCGCCCATGATCATCACCACCATGATGCCGTGAGCCTTCTCTTCTCCGAGCGTTGGATGAATGTGCTCTTCGGTTTTTTAAGTATAGTAGTTATGGTGCTCATCGCTACTGTTGACGAGCATTTTTTGACTGAACACCTTTGGGGTCATATCATCAAAACACATTTTCTCAAGATTTTTGCCTGGACTTTTGGCGCCTTGCTTCTTATCCAAATTGGCTTGAACTATTTTGACATTACCGGTTGGATCAGCGAAAATCCGTTGCCCATACTTTTGGCGGCGGTACTCATAGGCATCATCCCCGAGTCGGGGCCCCACATCATCTTCATCACTCTTTTTGCCTCCGGGCATATCCCCTTTTCCATTTTACTGGCCAACTCTATTGTGCAGGACGGGCACACTGCCCTTCCTTTACTTGCCGAGAGTAAGCGCGGCTTCTTGTGGGCTAAACTCATTAGCGTGGCTATAGGATTTGCGGCTGGTATAATTGGGTATATTGTAGGGTTTTAAAATTACTCATCGACATCTTACTGAAGTGTTAAAATTTAAGGAATAATTTTTTCTTTTGGGAAAAAGTGCTAATTTCGCATGACACCTATGAAGAAAATTATGCTGAAGTTATTCCGTTTAAGCTTGGTTTTATTGGTATCTCACTGTTTTTTAGCAATGCAGGGATGGGCTCAAATTATGTCCATACCCAGTCCCACTGCGGCCAATTTAGGGCTTTATGGCGAAATTCCGGTGTCCTATTATACCGGCACGCCTAATATCTCCATTTCCTTGTATGAAATTAAAGGGAAAAATGTGACAGTTCCCATTACCTTAACCTATCACCCCTCTGCTATCCGCCCGGAGATACACCCGGGGCCTACCGGTTTAGGTTGGAGCCTGCAGGCGGGCGGAGTGATAACCCGGACGGTAAAGGGGAATAGTCCGGACGAGTATAATGACAATAAGATTGAAAGCCATACTGAGTTGGGGTATTTGTTATCTGCCAAAGATTGGTTTACACAAAGTGATTGGAAAGAGGAACTAAAAAATGAGTGCAAAAGTAATAGTTTTTGTTGCCCGAATCCGCGATCTTCTAAGATACCTTATTCTGATTTAGAGCCAGATGAATTTAATTTTTCTGTTTTAGGGTTATCCGGAAAATTTTATTTTGATCATACCGGCACCATCCAAGTGCAATGTGACCGCCCCATAACAGTAATTTTTGACAAAGAATATATGGAGGTATCTGAGGCAGGATTTGATTATCTTGATTATAAAGCACCAGCCACAGAAGAATACTTTAACCAAATGATAAAGGGGTTTACGATTGTTGACGAGTACGGAAACCGTTATAGCTTTGGCGGCTTTCGTGCCACTGAGTATTCTGATCCTATTTCGTACGGCATGAATGATAGAAAGGTGATGGGACCGGCTAAAGGATATTTATTTCAGGCCACTTCGTGGTATTTGACAAAAATAGAGTCGGCAGACGGCTTTGATGATATAAATTTCAATTACGAACGGGGACCTTTTGTTACACAACTATTTTTCTCGTCAGATGATCAAACATACGATCCTGAAAATTGGAACCATAATGCCATGAATTATGGAGGTTCAATAATATGTCCGGTTTATTTGACAGAGATAAATAGAAAAGGTGCTGAAAATATTACCTTTACATTGAAAAAAAGCAACGAATTATCCTATACAAAAAGTGATTACCATATTTTTTCAAGGGACCAAGAAAAAGATTTTTTACTATTGTCAAGAGCAGATTCTATCCCACAGCTTAAAGATGTTGAAAAATTTGACCGTATACAATGGTTAAAATTAGATGCTATGGCTGTATATAACAGTCGTGGTGAAGGGTTGCAGGAAGTTGTATTTAATTATAATGATAATCCGAAAGAACGGTTGTTTTTAGAAAAACTTACTATTTATGCAACTGCAAAACTGAGAAAAGATCCTAAAAGTTATTTTTTTTCTTACAAAGACAGGGATATATTAGGTAACTTTCCTTATTTAAGTTGTATTACAGATCATTGGGGATTTCTCAACGGGAAAAAGTATACTGCTAATGGCTACTTTAATTCTAAAGACAGAGATCCTGTTTCACATTATGTGGCAAGCGGAGTATTGGATACTATTTTTTATCCAACGGGCGGCTATGCGGCTTTTGAGTACGAAATGCATGATTATACACAGGTAGTAAATGCAAAAGACAGGTCTGTACTATCCTCCCTTGTGGGGCAAGCGGGAGGTCTTCGTATTCGAAAAATTGAGACCAGTGATAGGAATGATGATAGGCTAAGCCGTGAATTTCTCTATAAACGATCTTCCTCTTCAATAGTCTCTTCAGGAGTTTTAAATGCATTACCTGTATATGTATATCCTCTTTATTCCGAGGGAAATAAAACACTGTCTCATATCCGTAGTAATCCTGTTATTCCACTTATCGGGGAAAATGACGGTCGTTATATTGGATATACGGTTGTTTATGAACAATTTTCCGGCAACAACAACGGGTATACCGAATATACTTTCTCTAACCATAATAATGGATATGCTGACAGTGCCCCTCTTTATACATGGAATAGGGATATTTACTATGTAAATCCGCATTGCTCCCGTTTTTTTGAGCGGGGCAAATTATTGCAGCAAACAACTTATAATACCGAGGGTATACCTGTAAAGGAAGAAATTATATCTTATAGTAGGTATGGGCCGCAAGGAGAGAGTAATCCTAGGGCTTTTAAGCTTGAACGCTTGATAATGGGAGATTGTTCAAGTGTGGCATATATAAACTTTTGTTATAAATTTCTCCCCAAACAAAAAATAGAAACAATCTTTGACAAGGAGGGCTATCATCCATTTACTACAATTACTAATTATTCTTATACTGACAATCCTAATGGCCTGTTGCGTAGTGAAGAGCAAAGTCCTGATGTTGACTTGAATTCTAGCATTAAGAAAACCGAATACCGTTATGCCAGTGATGTGAATGATGAGGCCATGGTACAGAAAAATATGATAGGCATTCCGATAGAGACAATTATTTACCATGATGGCCGTATAACAGATGTACGGTTAAAGCCATATCGGAATGAAGGTGGTAAGCTCCTACCTGACTCCCAAAATCGCTTAGAAGTTGATATGCCGGTTGATAACTACACAAAATATACTACCACGGGAGGAATGGACAGCCGGTTACACAAACTACTAGCCTTTAATGTGTATGATAGTTATGGCAATATACAGCAATACACAGGGCACGATGGGCTGCCGATTTCTTATGTATGGGGCTACAAGGGCCAATATCTTATCGCTGAGATTAAAGGA
>JAVBSQ010000123.1:0-10590 GCA_031556695.1 Bacteroidales bacterium
ACACAGTAATATCATTAAGGCGGCAGGCAACATGGCCTACCCCATGGGGCTACGCGGCGAGATGATTTCAGGAGAGATCCTTCAGCTATCGCACTTGTATGGCTTACCCTTTGAATTAGTAGCCGGCTACGGATGCGACCGCATGACCATGATGGGCGCCTGTGCCGAAAAAGGTATTCCCCTGCTGGTAACCATTCCCCAAATGATTGGTGGTGGCGCTGTGGGCATGGCTATTGGTGACAGTATACCCACCTCTGGACGCTCCATGCGCCTGTCACGTATGCTGGCCGAAAGTGATGTGATTATTGAGTCGGCTGTGGCACTGACACAAGAGATACACGATGGCCCTTTTGAGTGCTACACAGGACACGGGATTTGGGCTTGGTGGCAAGGGCAACAAACCTACAGCCTGAAAGGTAAAACACTGGTACGCTTTGACCTTGACGAAAATCTGCGCCGCGCTACAGAACTGCAACAGGAAGTCCAGAAAGCTATTGACCAGGGCTTACCTAAAACAAAGATGGCAAAAATACCCTTCCGCATGGAAATGTCGGCTTTTGCCCGCCATGAAGGCAGTTTGCCGGTAATTGGTGACATAGGCAAAATTTGGCCGGTGATGGCGTATGATATAGCAAAAGCTTTAGATATTGAGCTTGATTTCTTGAGCGCCTCGCAAGACACGCCGGAAGGACAGGCCATGCGCACCTGGATAGTGGATAAGGTGCAGCCCCTCAGTCGCAAACAAATGCTTAAAAAGCTAAATGAAATAAAGCGCTAACGAAGGAGAAACTCGCGGATATGGCAATGCCGGATTCCTTGATAAGTATTGCCTTCAAAGTGATCAAAAGAGACAACTATTTTCGGGTAGTTGTCTCTTATTTTAAGGAGATTACCGAATTCACGTTCCAGGGTGTTTTCCTGTGTCAGCTCTAAAGCTACCTGTACATATAGTTTTTCACCATTCTTTTCGGCTACAAAATCAATTTCCTTACCACTCAAATCACCAATTTTCACGTTCCAACCTTTGTAAAGCAAATGCTTATAAACAATATTCTCCAGTAGTTTTCCCTTGTCATTGGGTTTATAGCCTACCAAGGCATTACGAATACCGGTATCTTCATAGTAATACTTTTCACCAATTTCAAAAGTGCGCTTCCCGTGAATATCATAACGGCCAACCTTATGTACCAGGTAAGCATTAGCAAGGTATCCGGCATAAACCTGCACCTGGTTGGGCGCCATTTTCACCCTTTGCGAGCCCAAATAACCACTAATACTTTTAGCTGAAAACAAACTGCCGACACTGTCGGAAAGGAAGCGGGCCAACTGCTCCACAAAAACAGTATTCCTCAATTTATAACGGCTAACCACATCTCTGAAAAAGATAGTAGTGTAGATGTTACGTAAGTATTCAAACACCTCAACATCATTCAAGGGTAAATTTTTCAAGTAAGGCAAGCCCCCATATTTGGCAAAAAGGTCAAAGCTGTGATCACTGTCATCCAATTTATGGAAGGTGAGAAACTCAGGGTAAGAAAGGCTGTACACCGGAATTTCAATGTAACGGCCCGACAGGTAGGTCGACAATTCCGATGATAACATGGTAGCGTTACTGCCGGTAATATAAAGATCATTATTTTCGTCTAACCAGAGTGAACGTACGGCCTTCTCAAAATCTTCAATATCCTGGATTTCATCAATGAAGATGTAGTTGCGACAATTATCTTTACTTTTAGAAAGAACATAGTCGTTCAACTCCTTATATGTTTTTAAGAAGTCAAACTCAAGGCTTTCTTTGTTCACATAAATAATATTGGCTTCAGGGTCAATTTGCCTAATGTAGTGAATTAACTGATAGAGTACAAAGCTCTTCCCTACCCGCCGCTGACCGGTAAGTACTTTTATCAACTGCTTACCTACAAAGGGTTTCACCCTATCCACATAGATGTCACGCTGTAAAGTTAGTGCCGGAATTTCCATACAATATTCAATAAATTATAATTATACTTATAATAATATGCAAATATAGTAATTATTTTAATTGTAAAAATATTTTCCACATAAAATATACAAAAGTTATAATTGTATTTATAATTTTCTTATAAAATATAAAAGTTATAAATACGACTATAAATGTAAAGCTATATATCTTTGATTATTAAGCTATTCAATTCCACTCAAGGCATTGAGCTTACGGGCGAGGGAATCAAGGTCAGAGATAAGTACCTGGCGGGCCTTGCTGCCCTCAAATGGCCCTACAATACCGGCTGCTTCCAGTTGATCCATAATACGTCCTGCGCGGTTATAGCCCAAATTGAGCTTACGCTGTATGAGTGAGGTGGAGCCTTGCTGATGCTGAACAATAAGGCGGGCGGCCTCATCAAACATCTTGTCGCGACGATCAAGATCTACATCGGCGGGACCGTTGCCATCACCCTCCTCCCCTGTATATTCAGGAAGGTAAAAAGCGTGCTCGTAGCCACGCTGTGTACCAATATAATCACATATTTTTTCTACTTCAGGAGTATCAACAAAGGCACATTGCACACGGTGCATTTCATTGCCGGTGGATACTAACATGTCACCACGGCCAATAAGTTGATTTGCCCCCGTGGTGTCCAGTATGGTGCGGGAGTCTATACTGGAAATCACACGGAAGGCTATGCGGGCGGGGAAGTTGGCTTTTATCAAACCGGTAATAATATTGGTGGTAGGACGCTGAGTAGCAATCACCAGGTGAATACCAATGGCCCGCGCCAACTGTGCTAAACGGGCTATAGGGTCCTCTACCTCACGTCCGGCAGTCATAATAAGGTCAGCAAACTCATCAATCACCACCACTATGAAGGGTAGATAACGGTGTCCCTTTTGGGGATTGAGGCGGCGGGCGGCAAAACGTTCGTTGTATTCCTTTATATTACGCACCTGTGCTAATTTAAGGAGATCGTAGCGCTCGTCCATCTCTTTACAAAGAGATTTCAAGGTATAAACCACCTTCTGCGTATCGGTAATGATAGCTTCGGTAGCATCAGGGAGCTTGGCTAAAAAGTGTCGTTCTATTTTTGAATACAGTGTCAACTCCACCTTCTTAGGATCCACCAATACAAATTTCAGTTCTGCCGGGTGCTTTCTATATAATAAAGAGGTCAAAATAGCGTTTAGCCCTACAGATTTACCTTGTCCCGTAGCTCCGGCTACCAGCAGGTGGGGCATCTTAGCCAGATCAAAAGCATAAGTTTCATTGGAAATGGTTTTGCCCAATACCACCGGCAAATCATATTTTGCCTCCTGAAACTTGGCCGATTTCACTACTGAAAGCATAGATACGGTTTCAGGGTGTTCATTAGGCACTTCAATACCTACGGTACCCTTGCCGGGAATAGGGGCTATGATACGAATACCCAGGGCTGCTAAGCTTAAGGCAATATCATCTTCCAAGCGTTTAATAGCGGATATGCGCACACCGGCCTTAGGTACAATTTCGTAGAGGGTTACAGTTGGACCAATGGTAGCTATAATTTTCTCAATACCTATTTTGTAGTCATTGAGCGTTTTTACAATCTTGTTTCTGTTTTTCTCCAGCTCCATGTCGCTCACGCGTGCTGAAGCGGTTTTATGGTCATCAAGCAGTTCCAGGGGCGGACGTTTATATCCCGAAAGTTCGAGTGTGGGATCAAACAAGGTACGGTTATTTAATATCTCTGCCGGAATACGGTCTTCATCATCGGTGTTGTCCACCAATAACTCTACCTCCTCCTCCTCATCATCACCATCACCATCATCATCATCATCATCTGCTTCTTCTTCTTCTTCTTCTTCTTCTTCTTCTTCTTCTTCTTCGGGCGGAATGTTTTCCGCCCCTACGACCTCCCATTCCGGTTCACCTTCATCGGGCAGAATGTTTTCCGTCACTACAACAACTTCTTCTTCGGCCTCAGACGGAATGTTTTCCGTCCCTACTTCAATATTTTTTTTCCTGCGGAATAAATTAAAAAATCGTTGGGTTGTACGTTCCAAAAAATGAATAAAACGATTATTGATAAACACTCCCCAAACAACAATGGAAAAGAGCAGCAGTAATGCTGCACCAAGGTTTCCCATTTCAGCCACCAACCAACGGGAGGTATAAAAACCGTGCGAACCACCGAGCCCATTACCCAGCAAGCCTGTCCATGGTGTATACGCGAATAAAAAACTAAAAGTTACAGAGAAGAGAATCATTCCGGTAATACCGGCCACAAAACTTTTAAGCAGCGGCAGGCCTTTCACCTTCAGGAGGTAAAAACCCCACAACATAAAAAGAAAGGGAATGAAGAAGGCTGCCACACCAAAATATTGTCCTATAAATAAGTTCGACCAATAATAACCGAGCTTTCCGGCTTTGTTACCGGCAGCCACATCGGTAGTTGCTGCATCCGGGTCACGTAAGAGGCTTTGGTCATCAGCCCAGGTAAAAATATAGGAAACCATGGCTACCAATGTAAATATAGTAAAAGCACACACCAACAATCCCAGCAGGAAACGCAGGCGCTCATCCATCCAAAGCGGTCTCTTCCCCGGCTCATCAGGAATTACGGGCGGAGTTGCAGGCTTTTCTTCAGGAATTTCTATTTCCACATTTTTTTTAATTGCGGCCATTTACACGTGTTATTTTTGCACCAAGGGCATTCAGACGTTGGTCTATATGCTGATACCCGCGGTCTATCTGTTCTATATTATGAATAGTACTGGTTCCTTTAGCACTCATAGCTGCTATCAACAAAGCAATACCGGCACGTATATCGGGTGAGCTCATCTCGGCAGCACGTAGCTGCATATGATGATTATGCCCTATCACAGTAGCACGGTGCGGATCACAGAGTATTATCTGTGCGCCCATATCTATTAATTTGTCCACAAAGAAAAGGCGGCTCTCAAACATTTTTTGATGTATCAGTACCGTGCCTTTAGCTTGTGTAGCTACCACCAAAAAAACGCTCAACAAGTCGGGGGTTAATCCCGGCCAGGGCGCATCGGCTATATTCATGATAGATCCATCAATGAATGATTCTATTTCATAGTTTTCCTGTTCAGGCACTATAATATCATCACCCTCGCAGTTGATGGTAATACCTAATCGGCGAAATTGGTCAGGAATAATCCCCAGCTCTTTGTAAGCCACATTTTTAATTCTAATGTCACTACGGGTCATAGCTGCCATACCAATGAAACTGCCCACTTCAATCATATCCGGCAATATAGTATGCTCAACACCATGCAAGGACGTTACACCTTCAATATTAAGCATATTAGAGCCTATACCGGTAATTTTAGCACCCATTCGCACCAACATTTTACAAAGTTGTTGAATGTATGGTTCACAGGCTGCATTGTAAATGGTAGTGAAGCCTGATGCCATCACTGACGCCATAATGATATTGGCGGTACCGGTCACCGAAGCCTCATCTAAGAGCATATAGCAACCTTTGAGTTGCTTGGCTTCCACGTGATAAAATCCGGAATACGGATCATAATTAAATTTTGCCCCTAACTTTTCAAAGCTTATAAAGTGGGTATCCAAACGGCGACGGCCTATCTGGTCACCACCCGGGCGGGGAATATAGCCAACACCAAAACGGGCCAACAGCGGGCCAACCACCATCACTGATCCACGCAAGGCCGCAGCTTTCTTACGAAATTCCGAAGTCTTAAGATAATCAACATTTACTTTAGCTGCACAGAAAGTATAAACGCCCTCAGCACAACGGTTGACCTCGACTCCCATATCTTGCAAAAGCTCAATTAACTTGAGTACATCTACAATTTCAGGAACATTAGAAACCGTAACTTTTTCCGGAGTCAACAAAGTGGCACAAAGAATTTGCAGCACTTCATTTTTTGCTCCTTGCGGAATTATCTCTCCTTTCAGGCGATGGCCGCCTTCAACAGTAAAAGTCGACATATAAATACTTTTATGCAGATGCTGGTTTTTTCTTCTTTTTCTTCTTCTTTTTCTTCTTATGAGCTCCCTGATCTCTTCGCATTCCGGCCTTTTCAGCATCTATGTCCGCTGAAATATCGGACAACTGCATGTCAGCAGGAATCACGATCTTTCCTTGTGAAAGCATGGTTAGGTCACGGAAAATTATTTCATCGGTTACCATATCCTTGTTCCAAATCAAATAATCACGTTTCATGTGATTGGCTATCATAATAACGGCAGCGGTGCGCGTATCGCCTTCCGGCATTTCGGCTACCATTTCAATCATACGCTGGAGAGACCGACCATAATGCTTAATCTTTACCGGGGAAGAGGGGTAAGGTATACGTTGTGGTTTTTCTTGGAATGATTCACGGGAAGGGGTAGGATAAGGCGAATCAATATCAATCTCAAAATCGGAAATAATTTGCACATGATCCCAAAGCTTATGTCTAAAGTCAGCTACATCACGCAAATGGGGATTAAAATCTCCCATCAGTGCTACCACAGCCTGTATCTGCTCATTGCGTTTTTCTCGATTTTCAATGTTCGCTACTTTCTGTATTATTTTCTGAATATGGCGGCCATACTCCGGCAACATTAATTTTCTACGTTGCGTGTTATAGTCGTTAAAAGGATAGAGAATATCCTTATCGTTTGTAGTCATGAGGTTTTAAATATTATGGGGACAAATATACGAAAAAAATTGTTGTTATCAAAAAAACATCGTATATTTGCAATCTTAACAAATATTACTCTTATGGCATACAAAAAACAGGAAGATTTCAGTAAATCCGATGTTGAATTTTCAGCATTGGCTCGCGCACTCTCTCATCCGGCAAGGTTGACTATTTTGCGCATACTTCTAGCTAACGATTATCAAACCTGTGGTGATATTGTAAAAGAATTACCCATAGCACAACCAACTGTTTCACAACACTTAAAAGAATTACGCAGCGTAGGGCTTATTCAATATGAGGTACAACCTCCACGTGTGTTATACAGCATCAACAAGCAGCGTTTTTTGAAAGCAGAGAAAATGTGGGGTAAAATATTTGCCAATTAATCATCAACTTTATCCACTCGCTTAACGCTTTCCATTCCCTTAATACCTTTTACTTTATCTACGAGTATTTCCAAATCGTTGGTATCGTGAACATATAAGTCTAAATAAGATTCAAATATTCCATCATGAGCAGACATGAATATCCGGCGAATATTCACGCTCAATTCACCTGTAATCAAATTTGAAAGGTCTTGCAGTACGCCTATACGGTCAATCCCCCGCATTTCCAAGCGCACTAAAAATGACATGGCCTTATGTTTGGCCCAACGGGCTTGTATAATGCGTTCCCCATTTTGGGCTGCCATACGCAATGCCTCCCTGCATTTTTTAGTGTGGATAGTCACACCCTTATCATCATCGTCCATAAAACAGATGATATCATCACCCGGTATAGGCCTGCAACAGGGGGCTGCCTTATAAGAAAGCTTACTTTTCCCCTCTGTTTCTTCCTTTAGCTCATAGGTGGCTTTTTTGTCTATCTTTTCAGTAGATTCTGCTTCTTTCTTAGCACCAAACGAGGGTAAAAATTGCAAACCCCAATATCTTACTTGCTTTTTAGCAGTATTTTGCCGGAGTATATCTTCCAAGCCGGAGAGATTTATTACCCCTGCCCCTATCTTACTCATCAACTCGTGCTTGTTACTCACTTTATAAGCCAGCATCAGTTTGTTCAATACCCGTGAATGTATAGTGATACCTAACTTTTTCAGTTCCTCTTCCAGCACATCATGTCCTTGCTTATAGTGTCCATGTTGTTCTGCTTTCATGGCCTCCATAATATGGCTTTTGGCCTTTGGAGTAACCACCATATCTATCCATTCCGGCTGTGGGTGTTGGGCTTCGGCTGTGAGTATTTCTATTTGGTCGCCGTTCCGGAGAGTATAATTCAGCGGTTGCAACTTATGATTCACCTTAGCTGCAATAGCTTTATTTCCGATTACCGTATGTAAAGAATAAGCAAAATCAAGAGCCGTAGCCCCTTTAGGCATGGCTTTAGCATCACCCTTGGGAGTATATACATAGACTTCAAAGGCCAGGAGCCCCGACTGGAAACGGTCTAAAAAATCCATGGTACTTTGGTCTTCTTCCGGGTGGTCAAAAACATCTTTTACCTCTTGCAACCATTTATCCAACTCATTTTCCTGATCTGTTCCTTTCTTATATTTCCAGTAAGCCACCACACCATGTGAAGCAATTTCGTCCATACGCCGCGAGCGCACCTGCACTTCCACCCAAGTACCTAAAGGGCCTACCACTGTACAATGCAAAGCTTCATAACCATTCACCTTTGGTGTATTCGTCCAGTCACGCAGTTGCTCCAAACGCGAACGATAAACCTCGGTCAATAATTGATAAATGTTCCAACACTGTGCCCGCTCCGTTATGTCAAGTTGAGATTCAAAAACAACACGTACAGTAAATAAATTGGTAATTTCTTCAAAAGCCAATTTCTTACTATTCATTTTATGCCACACGGAATATACACTGCGGGTGTGCCCTATCACCTTTACATTCACGTTTTCCTGTTCAAATTTATCCCGTATAGGTTGCAAAAAGCGTTGAATGAACTCCTGACGGGCTTCTTCTCCCTCATCTAATTTCCGTTGTATGGCATTATATTCATCAGGCAAAGAATTTTTCAAGCAAAGATTCTCCAACTCTGTTTTGATATCATACAAGCCTAAACGGTGGGCCAAGGGAACAAAGAAATACATCGTCTCCCCCACTATTTTAGCGCGTTTACGCTCAGGCATGGAGTCAATGGTACGCATATTATGCAGACGGTCTGCCATCTTTATCAATATTACGCGCAGGTCGTCCGTAAGAGTATGCAGAATTCGTTTAAAATTTTCGGCTTGCAGGGAGGTATCGCCATCAAACACACCTTCTATTTTTGTTAAGCCGTCAACAATAGAAGCTATTTTATCGCCAAATAAGACACGGATATCCTCAATGGTGTAATGGGTGTCTTCCACCACATCATGCAGAAGGGCAGACACGCAAGATTTGTAGGACAGGCCTATATCCTGCACCACAATCTTCGCCACTGCTATAGGGTGAAGAATGTAGGGTTCACCGGATTTGCGGAGCACTCCTTTATGCGCCCCGTCGGCCAGTTCAAAGGCTTTACGGATAGAGGCACGCTCCTCTTCGCTACAGCGGTCATACACTAAGCGCTCCAGCTCGGCAAAGGCGTCTTCTACAATTTTATTATTATCTATTTCTTGGTCCATACATTAATTCGAATACATTACCGTAACCGATCCGTTTTTTGTTTGTGTACTTCCTCCTTCAAACTGCACCGATAAAGCGTAAGTATACACTTCGCCGGCCGCAGGGTTTCCATTTTTTGTCCGTCCGTTCCACGTCTGGTGCAAGGGATCGTCTGTTGTTTTTTTGTTAATATCAGCCACTACTGCGCCATTTCTGTTCAATATGACAAGGTGGTAGCTATAAGTTTGAGGATTTACATTAATAACAGGGCCAAACTGATTGCGGGCCCTTCCGGTCTGCGGATTTACGGCAGTGCTCAACGGGTCAATGGCATCAGGCATGGTAATTACAGGCTCATAATTGGCACAAAGCGTAGTTTTGCCGGAATAATTTTCTGCTGTCAAACCTTCTACTTGATAACAAAATTTCAACGATGGTTCATTGACCATTGAGGGCACATTGTCGGTATAACTTTGCAATGAAGTAGAGGAAAGTAGCCCTTGAGGCTGTGGCTGTAGCCGCAGCAAGGTGTATACAATTTCAGGCGGAGTGATATTATTCCATTGAAGTAGCCAAGTGTTACCGTTCTGTTTCATTTGTAATTGCATGTTGGATAAAGCGCCGGACATGGTGGCCACACTATCGCAGCTATTTTTCGCAACTACATGATATTGGAATATACCGACACCCGGAGTATCAGTGTAAGCACTTATATCTTTATTGGAGAAAGTAAAAACGGACGCTATAGAGCCATCTTCAGCTGTGCGCTGTATTTCAAACTTATTTAAATCGGTAGAAGGGTCAATGGTAAAATCCAGCGCTGCATTGTTCCCATCATACACCAGTCCGGAGAGGTGAATATATTCCGGACGCTTTGGAAAATCAAAGGTTTTACTCACAGGTTGCGTATTGCTTTTAGCAGAAATATCAAATTTATTAACAGCTTGCACCATAATGGAAAGTGGAAGACGGGTAGGAGTATTTTTCCACACGAAGCTAGTATCTGCAATATTTTCTTCTATCAAAGAATAGCTTGCACCTGCTCCTACTGCAACATATACAGCATAACTTGCATCTCCGGAGTTCCAACCTATGTATGGTGTCCATTGGATTTCCGTATTGTAGTTACATTCGTTGAAAGCTATGCCGGTAATTTCCGGTTGTTTATGCTGATGGGTGATCGGTTGATCACGCTCCACGGTGGCTACCGCCATAGTGTAACCTTTAGCGGCAATGGCCGGAATAAGATAAGAAGTAGCTGTAAGATCGGTTATCCTGGCCACCTCACGCATACACCGGTTACCGCCCAAATATTCATAAATCACATATCCGGTGATGGCAGAAGTATAGG
>JAVBSQ010000045.1:0-3580 GCA_031556695.1 Bacteroidales bacterium
GACAAATAGTAAAAGGATATATACGGATAACATTACAGACGATGTAGGGCGGGCTTATTATAATAACCAATTTTATATAGACCCTACCCGCTCCAATGACTCTATACACAGTACATTGTTTGATGCCCGTTTATTCATCAATCTGCAACCGTTTGCGAGCGATTTTATTATTTCAAAAATAGGGGGAGGTATAGGCTACAGGTATCTTTCTAATTACTGTTTCTCTCCGTCATATTACCTGCAGCCGGCGAATAATGATATTCAGAACAATTTCTTTTTATATGCTAATGCTTCCGGAAATTTCAAGCAATATTTTTCATGGTCGGGTTTTGCACGGTATTATTTTATGGGCTATAACCAAAATGACTTATTGATTAGCGGAAAAGCAACGATTTCTTTATTCCCAATAAGACAAGGGCTACATTTATGGGGTAAATTTTCGATAGACAGCCGCACTCCTGACCGCTTTTTGCAAAGCTATTACAGTAACCACTTTCAGTGGGAAAACAACTTCAGTAAGATTACAGAAACGAAGATAGAAGCCGGCTTGAGCATTCCGGCTTGGCAAATGAATGTGAGCGTTGGTGAGTCTGTATTAAGTAAGCCTGTTTACTTTAACACTTTGTCTATACCTACCCAAAGTGATGAAACTGTAAGCGTGTTTAGCGCTACAATAGAGAAGAACTTTAAAACATGGTTGATACATTATGATAACCGTTTCCTGGTACAGTATTCGACGCACCAGGATATTGTCCCCGTTCCTTTATTGTCGCTTAATACGGCTATTTATTTGGAAGCTGAAATCGTAAAAAATGTATTGACGGCACAAATTGGCGGTGACATTTATTTCAATACGAAGTATAATGCGTACGGATATAATCCGGCACTGGGCGCTTTCCATACACAGGAGGTTCGGGAGATTGGCAATTACCCGAATATTGATGCTTTTATCAATCTGAAATGGAAACAGGCAACCATTTATATTAAGATGGTAAATGTTGCTCAGGGATGGCCGAATAGTGATTATTTTTCAGCCTTACATTATATCAGACCGGAACGAACACTTAAGTTCGGTATTTCCTGGCCCTTTTATTTATAGTTATTCTTAAGGATAGGAAGTTATGCCTGCCCGAAAAATATATTTGTTGTATATAGGATTATTGCTGTTGTTGGTAATGATAACCTTAAACAGATCAGCTTTCACGGAAAATGAAGAGTTGCCTGCATATCCTAATATTGATACATTGGTGGCCTCATTACGCAGCAACCAAAGTGACTACTATCTTTTCCGCGGAGAACCGGCCGGCTACCACATGGAATTGATACGGGCTTATGCCCGATCTATCAAGAAACCTTATCGTATTAGAATAGAGCCGGACATTAATAAGCGCTGGCAGGATTTATTAGATGGAGAGGTAAACCTTGTAGTGAGCAGCAGTGAAGATGATAGTGTGTTGCACTACAAAGGGCACCGTTTGTTTAAGAGCTTACCCTTGGAGAAAAACACCAATTCGGTTTGGGTGGTAACACGAGATAATCGACACCTGTTGGAAAGTATTAATAAGTGGATTGCGTATTATAGTACAACTCCGGAGTACAAAATTCGACAAGAAACTTATTTTGTGGCACGTATTAATTTACCGGTAAAAGCACATTATGCTTCTCTTTCGCCTTATGACCATTTGATTAAGCACTATGCCCATGAGGTGAATTGGGACTGGCGCTTATTGGCTTCGTTAATTTACCAGGAGTCAAAGTTTCACCCCGACGCTGAGTCGTATCGCGGAGCATACGGATTGATGCAGGTAACACCTCGCACGGCCGAATTTTTTAAGATCGAAAATTTTGAGTCGCCTCACCATAATATGGAAGCAGGAATCAAACTTATAAAATATTTGCAGCGTAAAATTCCACTTGATTCGGTATCATCAGCAGATAGTATACGTTTTGTACTGGCTGCCTACAACGCGGGCTTGAGCCGCCTGAGGGATTGTCGCCAATTTGCCACTTCACAGGGCAAAGATGCTAAGGTTTGGAAAGATGTGGCTTCCGTTATTCCTTTAATGAAGCATCAAGTATTTTATGACAGTGATGATATTCAGCTAGGCCGCTTCAAAGGGGTGGAAACATTGAATTATGTGGAGCAGGTGATGGACCGCTACGAGAATTATAAGGTGCTGGTGGAGCCGTAAACCTATTCACTTTTTATAGTTTTATCGGGGCTGATATAAGAAATTACCATTACAGGCAAGGCTAACAGAAGGGTGATACCAACAAATCCCAATACATTAATCAGCAGCAAAGGCCAAAATTGCAGTAAAACAGGAACACTATTGAGATAGTAGTTGGCCGGATCAAGCGGTATGAGGTGAAATTGTTGTTGGAGAATACAAAAGAGCAAAGCAACAATATTTCCCCAAAGCATACCTTTGAGGGTGATTAAGGATGCGCGGTATAAAAATATTTTCTGCACATTGGCATTGCGCATTCCCAAGGCTTTCAAAAGCCCTATCATGGCTGTTTTTTCAAAAACAAGAATCAGCAATCCTGATATCATATTAAATCCGGCCACAAGCAACATTAGAACCAATACAACGTTTACATTCATATCAAGTAAGGCTAACCAGTCAAAGAGTTGTTCATACAAATCTGCCACCGTTTGTACTTTAAGTCGTTTGCCTTCTTTGCTTATCATATATGACATGTGATCATCAATGGTAGCAGCAATATTATCAAGGTGCTGCATATCATCAATAAAAACCTCCACCGCGCCTGCTTGTCCTGCGGTCCACCCGTTAAGACGGCGGATATGCCGAATATCACAAAGTATGAGTGCGTCGGACTGGTCATCAACAGGTGCATTGTATATGCCGCTAACGGTAAAACGGCGGACTCTGGGAGGGTCTTGAATAAAATACATAGTAAGGTCATCATCAACCCTTAGCGCCAATCGTTTCGATAAAGACTTCGTTATAAGCACTTTATTAGACGATACAGAGTCATTAAATAAAGGTACTTGGCCGTCTTCTAAGAAATCTTGAAAGAAACGGGGGTTAAAAGAAGCATCAACACCCTTTAGTACAGCCCCTTGTACATCTGCTTCAGTTTTGATAATACCTCCTTTGGTAGCTACAGGCTGCGCATACAATACCCCCTTAATTTTGAGTAATTCGGGGATATCGGCTAGGTCAATATCAATAGGAGCATTTTCTATAGCGATATTGGCATCATAGTTACTCAGTACGATATGTCCGGTGAGTCCTACAGCTTTATTACGCACTTCCGTTTGAAAGCCTTTAGTTACAGCCAGTGCAATGATCATAACAGCGATACTTAAGGCAACACTCGCCACTGCGATATGGGTCATCAGCCGAGATAATTTTGAACCTGTAGTTTTGTCTCCGGAGAGGCGTTTAGCAATGTAAAACTCTGTGGACATGAACAGTTAGATGTAATATTATGCAAAGATAGTGAAATTAAAAATAATTTGTCAAAAATTTGTTTTTCAATTAATTTACTTATCTTTGTATAAGTTTTTGTTCAGTAATGGCAAAAACAAGAATTTTTTTATTAATTTTTT
>JAVBSQ010000103.1:0-13216 GCA_031556695.1 Bacteroidales bacterium
CCCTTGTCCCTTGTCCCTTGTCCCTTGTCCCTTGTAACCTTGTAACCTCGTAACCTCGTAACTAATGTACCCAAATCTACAAACATATATCTCCGAACTGGAACGCGCCAAAGAACTCATACGCATCAAAGAGTTTGTCGACCCCACACTGGAGATGGCAGAAATAGTGGACCGGGTGTCCAAAAGTCACAATGGTGGAAAAGCTATTCTATTTGAAAATACCGGCACCGGTTTCCCCGTACTGATGAATATGATGGGATCAGAAGAGCGTATGTGCAGGGTGTTGGGTATTAAAAAATATGAGGAAATAGCTGAGCGCATCGACGGTTTATTTATGTCGGTGTTAACACCAAAACAAAATTTGTGGGACAAGCTGAAATTGCTGCCCACACTCAAGCAAGCTACGGGGTGGATGCCTCGCGTATCCAACAAACGCGGCGCCTGCCAGGAGGTGGTAATGGAAAAACCCGACCTCTCTAAACTACCCATACTACAATGCTGGCCGCATGATGGCGGTAAATTTATCACTCTCCCCATGGTGCATACCAAAGATCCGGTAACGGGCATGCGTAATATGGGTATGTACCGTATGCAGGTGTTTTCCGGCACTACCACCGGCATGCATTGGCACAAGCATAAAACCGGCGCAAGGCACTTCCAAGCTTTCAAAGATGCAAGTGACAAGTTACAGGTGACGAGTGACAAGGTTACAAAGTTACAAAGTTACGAGTTACAAGATAAGAAAAACACCCGTCACCCGTCACCCGTCACCCGTCACTCTAACCGCTTTCCGGTGGCCATAGCGCTAGGTGGCGATCCGGTGTATACGTACTGCGCCACAGCACCCATGCCGGAGAATGTAGATGAATATCTGCTCGCAGGATTTTTGCGCAACAAACCGGTTAATCTGGTACGCTGTCTCACCCAACCGTTGGAGGTGCCCGCCGATGTTGACTTTGTGATTGAAGGGTATATTGATACTGACGAGGCCTTGGTGACGGAAGGACCTTTCGGCGACCATACCGGTTTTTATTCTTTGGAAGACCTTTACCCATTATTACATATTACTGCCATCACCCACAGAAAAGATGCCATATACCCCGCCACCCTGGTAGGTATTCCGCCGCAAGAAGATGCATATATGGGACAAGCCTCCGAAAAAATTTTCCTTTCTCCCATCCGCTTAGCACTGGCGCCGGAAGTGATAGACCTGCACATGCCTTTTGAAGGGGTAGCGCATAATATTGTACTGGTCAAAATAAAAAACACCTATGCCGGCCAGGCCATCAAGGTAGCGCATGCCTTGTGGGGTGCGGGACAGATGATGTTCAATAAAATAATGGTGGTGCTTGATGGTGACATTGAGTTGAATGATTACACTGCTGTAATGCAAGAGATAACCAATAATTATCGTCCCGAACACGACACGTATTTCAGTCGCGGCCCGTTAGACGTGCTCGACCATTCCGCTGCAGAGAACGGATTTGGCGGTAAGATGTGCATTGACGCCACAAAAAAAATGGTACAGGGTGAAAAGGTACAAGGTACAAGGTATAAAACACAAAGCGCAGAAAACCCTTCACCCTTTCACCTTTCACCTTTTACCCTTCTGTTTGATGAGGAGGTGGACACTACAGACTACGCCACCTGCGCATGGCTCTTGGGCAACAATGTTGACCCCATGCGTGACTGTAAAGTGGAGGGAGGAAAATTACATATTGACGCCCGCAGCAACATAATGGAAAATGGAAAATGGAAAATGGAAAATGATAAAAACAATAATTATCAATTATCAATTATCAATTATCAATTCCCTAAAAGGTGGCCCAATATTGTATGCATGAATGACACCACCATTGCCGGCATAGACAATAAGTGGAACAATTTAGGCTTGGGCAATTTTATTCCCTCCCCTTCGCTAAAATATAAACATTTGGTTAAACCCGGCGGAGCCGCGGTGGAATAAGAGCATACAGCAGAAGTAGTATCCACAAAAATACAGCTATGCGGCCAATGAAATCGCCATAACGAACGTAGAAGGTGATATCATCATTGGCATTAATGCAGCCTTTTAAAGTTATAGCTTTCCACCAGCCGGTTTGGCTGACAATTTCACCACGCTGGTTGATAAAAGCTGAGATACCGGTATTGGCACTACGTGCAATGGAGCGACGCGTTTCAATAGCCCGCATGGACGATTGGTGCAACAACTGTTTATAGCCTGCAGTATTCCCCCACCAACCATCATTGGAAATAATAAACATCAAATTAGCACCTCTCTGCACATATTCCGTATAAAAACGGCCATATATAGCTTCATAACAAATAGCCACTCCTGCACGGAAAGAGCTGTTGGTATGGGTGAATATTTTTCGCTCTTCATCTACACCAAAAGCACCAATGGCACCACCCAAATCAATAAAATGATCTTCCAAAAAGCGGAAATATTCGGGATAAGGCGTTTTCTCCGCACCTATGACCAGTTTTGACTTGTGGTAAATCTGTATATCATTCTCATTGGTTATTTGTAATGCCGTATTATACACATCGTAGAAGCCTCCTTCCATTTTACGGGCAGTGGGGGTGGGACGCTCTTCAGTATAAAAATAGCTATGCGAGGTAGCCCCAATAATCATGGATAAGTGTGGATATTGTGATACAAAATTGCAGATGCGACGGATATCGTCTCGATACAACATTCGTTGTTCATTCACCCCATTTAAAGCGGTTTCCGGCCCCACTACATAATTGATAGTAGTATCAACATTCTTTTGTGCCAAAGCAAGTAAGATATCCAGTTGCTGCTCATCACTCATGCCGCCAAACTTGTCGTTGTAAGGGTCAATATTAGGCTGCAGCAACACTACATTGCAGGGATTTTCTTTCTCTTCGTAATTATAAAATTGCACCAAGGAGATAGCGATAGGCGCAAATATCAAAATGAATAATAATAAAGTGACAAGTAACGAGCGACGGGTGACGAGTTTCGTAATTCGTAATTCGTAATTCGTAATTATATATTTAAGATAGGCGAAAAGGGAGAGATTAACCAGCCACACCCACAATGAACCTCCTAGGACGCCGGTATATTCATACCACTGGATAAGCCTGACATCTTTGGAAAACCCATTGCCCAGCACCAGCCATGGCCATGATATTTCCGCGTCAAAATAAAAATACTCCCAAGCCAGCCACAAGGCTACCAAAAAAGTATAACCCACTGCTCGGTTAGTTCTTTTCTTCACCCAACGGAAAAGTGCAAATATCAATATCATTTGTGCAGAATTGCCTATTACTGCACCCACCGCACCAAAAAGCGTAGCCTTATAAATCCAGTAGGTGGTAATAATATTCCACAGCACAATAGTCAACGTATAATACTTCCAACAACCGCGCCGGCCGGTAGTATAAAAATCATCTTCCAGCAGCAATAGCGGTAGCCAGGCCACCAGCAATATCAATCCGGAGAAGGGAGCATGCCAGGACAAGCTTAATAAGATGGTGCTCAACAGCGATAATAAGATTGGGCGTTTCAGCATATACACAATATAAATTGGCATCAAAAGCACAAATTTACGAAAGATTTTATAACTTTGTCTTAATTTTGCTCTAATTAGGCTATGATAACAACACTTATAAAAGGAATACTGGTGGGCATAGGCGCTTCTGTGCCCCTTGGCCCTATTGGAGTGTTGTGCATACAGCGCACCTTAAGTAAGGGGCGGCTATCGGGCTTTGTATCAGGTATGGGGGCAGCAGCGGCCGATACACTTTTCTCTACCTTAGCCATATTAGGTTTTGCTTTTGTGCTGATGCTTTTTGAATCCAACCGCATATTTTTTCTTATCGTCGGAGGACTGGTTGTCGCATTTATGGGGGTTAGAATTTACTCCACTAATCCGGTGAAACAAATACGACAAAACCGGAAAGGGAAACGCTTATTTGAAGATTTCATTTCCGTATTCATGCTTACCATATCCAACCCCGGAGCTATATTCCTTATTTTAGGGTTATTCACGCTGGTACGTTTGGATATTGACAAACAATCCGGCCTTTTGAGTATTGCTATGGCCTTGTGTGGGGTAGTTATAGGCGCTACCTTATGGTGGTTTAGCCTGAGCTCGGTCATTAGCCGCTATCGCAGACGCTTCCGTATACGCCAACTATGGGTTATTAACCGCGTAGCCGGTGTTATCATTGCGGTTTTAGGAATACTGTCTGTCGTTAATGGACTTTACGACTGGCTGCAACCATTACTTAGCTGCTAGTTCACCACCGTTAGCTTATTCCCATTTTTATCACTCCATTGTGTATCAAGATAGGCGATATTATTATCGGCTACAATGCTGAGCATACAACGATAGCGCCACATCAAACGCATTTTGCGGGAAATGAGGCCTCTGTTCAAGAATGCTGCTACATAGGGGTGAACCTTCAATGTGATATTATTTTTCTTACGTTGTTTTACAAAGTAAGCTAAACTACTTTCTATTACCTCATCCAGGCGTGTGGCCGACGCGGATATTTTTCCTGTTCCGTTACAACTGGGACAATTATCAGCTGTATTAATCACCGTTACGGGACGAACGCGTTGGCGGGTGATTTGCATCAAACCGAATTTCGATAAGGGAAGGATATTATGTTTAGCCCTATCACATTCCATCAATGACTTCATTTTATCCACTAGTAATTGTCGGTTTTCAGCCTTGTCCATATCAATGAAGTCCACTACCAATATGCCGCCCATGTCGCGTAATCTCAATTGGCGGGCAATTTCATCAGCTGCAGCCATGTTTACACTGAAGGCATGTTGCTCCTGGTCTTTCGTATTCCGTAAGCGAATACCGCTATTCACGTCAATGACATGAAGAGCTTCCGTATGCTCAATAATAAGATAAGCTCCCTGGCGCAAAGGCACCAACTTACCAAATGAAGAGCGTATTTGTTTTGATATATTGAAATAATCAAAAATAGGAATGTCACCTTCGTATAACTGTACTATTTTCTCCTGTTCAGGCGAGATACCTGCCACATATTCCCGCATTTCACGGAAAACGGTTTCATCATTAACATATATGGAGTTGAATGACACATTCAACAAGTCGCGCAGAATAGTTGATGTGCGGTTAATTTCACGCAATAGCAACTGCGAACTTTCGGCCTTATACATTTTTTCGCAACACGACTCCCAACGTTTTACCAATGCCTCCACTTCAGGCACCAATGTCGCCGTTTTCTTATCTTGTGCCACCGTACGCACCACTACGCCATAGTTAGGCGGTAAGATGCTCGACATAAGTCGTTCCAGACGCTTGCGTTCTTCGCGTGAAGTAATTTTCTGAGAAATATGTACCTTATTGGCAAATGGAATAAGCACAATATTGCGACCGGCGATAGAAATTTCGGCAGTAACACGTGCTCCCTTAGATGATATTGGTTCTTTTACTACTTGAACTAATATGTCCTGTCCGGGCACTAACACCTGATCAATTTTTCCGTCCTTGCCCAAAGGTTGAACTTTCTCTATGCGAGAGAAAATGTCCTTCTCAGCACGACCGGTAATCAACTGTTGAGTGAGTTGCTGCTGTGCCCTGAAGTTAAGCCCCAAGTCCAGATAATGAATAAAAGCATCTTTATCATCACCTATATCAACAAAGGCCGAATTTAAGGCCGGCATCAAACGAGTTACTTTTCCCAGGAATATATCTCCTACGGAATAATGAGAGGTGGTAGGCTCTGTACTGAGTTCCGCCAACACATTATCTTCCATCAAAGCCACTGTTATCTCGTTGGTCGAGACATCTATTATCAACTCTTTCTCCATCACTTATACAATATAAAAAAACTAAAACCTAAAGACCACAAAAAAGAGTTCCTTAGGTTTAGTATTTAATTAGACAAAAAGGCTATTTTTTCTTTTTGTGTCGATTCTTGCGTAAACGTTTTTTACGTTTGTGCGTAGCCATTTTATGTCTTTTTCTTTTTTTTCCGCTAGGCATACTGCAAATTTTTTAATTATTTTTTTACGTTATTTTTCACCTTGCCCATAAATACCTTTGCGGGTTTGAACGAAGGAATGAAATGTTCAGGAATTACGATGGTGGTGTTTTTCGAAATATTACGAGCTGTTTTTTTAGCGCGTTTTTTTACGATAAAGCTACCAAAACCACGTAAATAAACATTTTTATCGTTAGCCAAAGCCACTTTGATAGAATCCATGAAACATTCTACCATTTTCTGCACAGCTACTTTTTCCATGCCGGTTTGTTTGGCAACTTCATTTACAATGTCTGCTTTTGTCATGATTTTCAGTTTTTAATATGATAAAATACGTTTTTAATTTCTTAAAATTGAAGGGTACAAATGTACAATTTTTTTTCAATATACAAAAGTATTTCAATGAATTAAGTATGCTCTTTAATAATTATTTCCATAACACATTGATTGTCTTGATTTTAAATTTCTTTTGCTTATTTTCAAGTATATATAGAGACTAGGTGTCAATTTATTTGTTAATTTTGTAAATTAATTACAGAAAAAAAGTTTTATGTATGGCTCAGTATAATATTGACAGCTTAGACCAAAAAATTCTCGGTTTTTTAATTAAGAATGCACGTATGCCCTTCTTGGAAGTAGCCCGTGAATGTGGTATTTCAGGAGCAGCTATCCATCAACGTGTCAAGAAGATGGAAGATGCCGGCATCATTACCGGATCACGCTTACAAGTGAAGCCCAAGGCACTTGGCATGGATGTATGTGCTTTTGTTGGTGTACACATTGATGAGTGTAACAACTACCTAAGTCCTGTTGAAGCACTAAAAACAATTCCGGAAATCGTAGAGTGCCACTTTGTAACCGGCTCCTACGAGCTGTTGATTAAAATTTATTGTCGAGACCACGAACATTTAATGGACATCTTAGTGAATACCATTCAACATATCCCGAATATCCAAAAAACGGAATCGTTGATTTCCCTTGACCAGGCCTTTGAGCGCCAAGTATGGGTAAAAGATAAAAAAACAGCTAAAAAAACAAGCTAATTCATACTTTCAGAAGAAAATATAATTTTTTTACCAAAGCCCAACCGGTTATCCGTAAATTTAATATGCTGTAATGAAAGCAACCAAAATGGTGCCGGTTTTAATAATGCATAAGGGAAACGCGCTAAATAGGTGCGTTTTGCTTTTTCGCGCAATGCCTCTTCCGGCGTTATTATCCTTCCTTGAAATTGCACACCGCGCAATAAGCCAACCGTTTTGGTCTCCAACACCACTGTCCCTCCCACCAAATTATTTTCCAATATCTCATTGATATGACGTGTGGAATTTTCTGAAGTGAATACCAATATATTCTCTTCTTCCAAATAAACATAAAACATGGAAGAACACCATGGCTCATTGTTGACACAGGTGGCCAGCGTGAACACATGGTGCTCATGCAAAAAATCTATTATTCGTTGATCCGGGGTTTCCATAATACAAAGATAAAGAAAAAAGATGAACGGTGAAAAGGTGCAGGGTACAAGATTATTTTGACTTATTCACCATTTACCTTTTACCATTTACCTTGTACCATAAGTTTTTTTTGTTTACCTTCGTAGCTATGATATTCACTCAATTCATACAAAACTTCGTAGCACTTCTCTACCCTAACCGTTGTGAAGCTTGCGGCAACTCGTTGCAACAACAGGAAAAAACATTATGCCTTTCCTGCCTCTACAATCTTCCGCTTACCAACTATTGGAAAGAGGAGGAAAATAATTTGGAAAAAACATTTTGGGGAAGGGTGAAGTTGGAACATGCCTGCGCCTTATTTTTCTTTGGAAAAGGGAGTCATTACCGCCGCTTGCTACACAAGCTGAAATATAAAAACAAAACAACTATAGGTGTTGAACTGGGGCGCCGGTTTGGCATAGAACTCAAAACGGCACCCTTATACCAAACGGTAGACCTCATTATTCCACTTCCCTTGCACCCCAAACGGCAACGGGAACGAGGCTACAACCAGAGCGAGCAAATAGCCTTAGGTATTGCCGGAAGTACTGCTTGGAAAATAGACACGCGCAGCGTAGTGCGTAAAGAATTTACCAAGACACAAACACGCAAAAATCGTTTGGAACGGTGGGAGAATGTGGCTGACGTTTTTGCTGTTGAATATCCGGAGAATTTACGCAATAAGCACATATTACTAGTAGATGATGTTATCACCACCGGCGCCACTATTGAGGCTTGTGCACAACAACTATTGAAAATAGAAGGGTGCAGGGTGAGCGTGGCGGCGTTGGCATGTGTCAAATAGTTTAAGTATTCAAAGATTTAAAAATTCAAAGATTATGCTTTTAATTACAAACATTAAGAAACTGGTGCAGGTGGAGGAAGCTCCGCAGCAACGCGTAGCAGGGGCCGAAATGGGAAAACTGAATTGCATAGACAATGCTTTTTTATTAATTGACGACGATATCATCATTGATTTCGGAAGCATGGATAAAATGCCCGCCACCGATGTAAATACCGAGTTTATTGATGCGGAAGGCGGGATGGTATTTCCTTCTTTTTGCGATTCACATACTCATTTGGTATATGCCGGAAGTCGCGAAATTGAATATATAGACAAGATACGTGGACTCAGCTATGAAGAGATTGCACGACGCGGCGGCGGCATCATCAATTCTTCAAAATTATTGCATAACACATCGGA
Source organism: Bacteroidales bacterium (assembly GCA_031556695.1). Classification (GTDB taxonomy): domain Bacteria; phylum Bacteroidota; class Bacteroidia; order Bacteroidales; family UBA932; genus UBA932. Next base: position 8,698 of record JAVBSQ010000103.1, read on the forward strand.
AGATGAACTCTATGAACAAGCGTTGGCAAGAGCTGAAGAGATTATACGTACAGGCACCGGTGCAGTAGAGATCAAGAGTGGTTATGGCCTGAATACCGCCGATGAAATAAAGATGCTACGCGTTATTCGTCGCCTAAAAGAAAATACGGCACTCACCATTCGCACCACTTTTCTCGGGGCACATGCTATACCGGAAGAATATAAAGGGCGACAAGAGGAGTATGTTAATCTTATCATTAATGAAATGATTCCGCTCATTGCCACCGAAGAGTTGGCGGATTATATTGATGTATTTTGTGAGCATGGATTTTTCACGGTAGAAGATACGGAAAGGATATTGATGGCCGGTATTAATTATGGTATGCGACCAAAAATACATGCCAACCAATTAAATTTCTCAGGTGGTATTCAAACGGGAGTAAAGTATGATGCACTGTCAGTGGATCATGTGGATCACATAGGGGCAGAAGAGATCGAAGTACTGCTACACTCCGAAACTATTCCAACTTTACTCCCCGGATCTAATTTCTTTTTAGCGCTCCCCTACCCACCCGCACGTGCAATGATTAATGCAGGACTGCCTGTAGCCCTCGCATCCAACTACAATCCCGGCTCTTCTCCTGCAGGTGACATGAAATTTATGGTTTCTCTAGCTTGTATACAAATGAAAATGACACCGGAAGAGGCTATCAATGCGGCCACTATTAACGGTGCCTATGCTATGGGGTTGAGTGATACACACGGCAGTATAGCACGTAAAAAAATGGCTAATGTGTTTATCACAAAAGCCATTCCTTCTTACGAATTTATACCCTACGCTTTTACTTCTCCTTTAATCAGCAAAGTGATTCTTAATGGAAAGGTAGTAGAGTTATAAGCAGAAAATAATTATTCTGCTACTACTTCAAATGTAATTTTCGCTTTAACGTCACGGTGAATTTTCACTTCCGCTTCGTAAGTACCAACCTCTTTTACATGGTCGGCGCCCCCGATAATAGTTACGTTACGGCGATCAACCTCAAATCCTTTGGCTACTAAAGCCTCAGCAATTTGAATGTTGTTTACTGATCCGAAGATCTTACCGGTGCTGCTAACCTTAGCTACTACATTAATAGTAACACCATTCAACTTGCCGGCTAAAGCCAAAGCTTCTTCACGAATTTTCGCCTCTTTATGCGCACGTTGTTTAACATTCTCAGCATGCATCTTCTTAGCTGACACCGTTGCCAAGGTAGCAAAACCTTGAGGTATCAAATAATTACTGGCATAACCGTTACGTACAGTTACAATATCGTCTTTGTGCCCTAAATTGGCAACGTCTTGTTTTAAAATAATTTCCATGAATTCTGTCCTCCTTAATTATTTCAGCAAATCCGTTACGTAAGGCAACAAAGCCAAATGGCGTGCACGTTTTACCGATTGCGATACTTTATGCTGGAATTTCAATGAAGTACCGGTCAAACGGCGGGGTAAAATTTTACCCTGTTCATTCAAAAATTTCTTCAAAAATTCAGCATCTTTATAATCTACATATTTAATACCGGCTTTCTTGAAACGACAGTATTTTTTCTTCTTTACATCTACCGAAGGTGGATTGAGGTAACGAACTTCATTGTTTTGACCTGGGGAATTTGTTCTCATAATGCTATTCTCCTTTAGTTTTGTTCTTTTTTGTTAGTACGGCGTTTCTCTGCATATTCCACAGCATGCTTGTCCATTGCAAACGTCAAATAGCGGATAATACGCTCATCACGACGATATTGAACATCTAATTTTGCCAGGAACTCAGAGGGAGCCTTGAACTGAATCAAATTATAGAACCCTGTGGTCTTCTTTTGAATTGGGTAGGCTAGCTTTTTCAAGCCCCAATTCTCTTCGTGAACTATCTCGCCACCATTTTCGGTGATGAAGTCACGATACTTTTTTACCGCTTCCTTTATCTGAGCCTCAGATAAAACGGGAGTAGCAATGAAAACGGTTTCGTAATTTTTTAACATGACACTCGTTTTTTGTTAATAATTTATTTTTAAGGGCTGCAAAGGTAGGTAAAAAAATTGAAATCTACAATCTTTTACGCAATTCTTCCCCTTGAGCCTCAAAGCCGGGTTTATTCAGCAGAGCAAACATATTCTTTTTATAAGCCTCAACACCAGGTTGATCAAAAGGATTTACGTTTAACACGTAACCACTTACACCACAGGCTTTTTCAAAGAAATACAAAAGTGCACCCAGGTTATACTCATTGATAGCCGGAATCTCCAAATGAATATTAGGAACTCCCCCATCAACATGAGCTAATAGAGTGCCTAGTTCTGCCATCTTATTGCATTCGCTCATACGTTTTCCCGCCAAAAAGTTCAGCTGGTCAAGATTTTGAGGTTCATTCGGAATAGTAAGGGTATGTTTTTCACTCCTCACGCTCAAAACAGTCTCAAACAATGTGCGTTCACCCTCTTGAAGATATTGTCCCATAGAATGCAGGTCGGAGGTAAAATCCACACCGGCAGGGAAAATTCCCTTATTTTCCTTGCCTTCACTTTCACCGTAAAGCTGTTTCCACCACTCGGTGATATAGTGCAACTTAGGGTTATAATTCACCAACACCTCTATTTTTTTACCTTTATTATACAGGGCGTTACGTATAGCTGCGTATTGTACAGCAGGATTGGCTATACTTTTTTCGGCAGTAATTTTCTCCATATCCACCGCTCCTTTCACAAAGGCATCAATGTCGAAACCGGCCACAGCTATAGGAAGTAAGCCCACCGGCGTAAGCACGGAGAAACGGCCCCCCACATCATCAGGAATAACAAATGTTTGGTATCCCTCCTGTGCCGCCAGGGTACGTAAGGCACCTCGTTCTGCATCGGTAACCGCCACTATGCGGTCTTTGGCGCCGGCCTTTCCGTATTTTTCTTCCAAATGTTGCTTGATTAAGCGGAAAGCTATGGCGGGTTCTGTGGTTGTTCCCGACTTAGAGATCACAATACAGGCCGCCGATTTTTCACGCAAAACCTCTAATAGTTCAGTGTGATAATCTTCACCAATATTTTGTCCGGCAAATACCACCAGCGGATGATTACGTTTAGGCAAGAGAGAGGTAAAACTATGTGACAGCGCGTCTATCACTGCCTTAGATCCAAGGTAAGAACCGCCGATACCTATCACCACTACAATATCAATTCCTTTGGAAAGTTTTGCTGCGGCGGCTTTTAAGTCATTAAGTTCTGTTTCTTTTATTGACGATGGAAGATTAATCCAACCCAAGAAATCATTTCCTTTTCCTCCGCGGCCTTCCAGCTCTGTTAGGGCTTGCAGCGATTTTTCCTGCCAACCGGCTAACTCCTTTTCATTAACAAATGATGAGGTCGATTTTAAGTTTACTGTTATTGCATTCATCGTAATTCGTAATTTGAAATTCGTAATTGGTTAAATTCCTTTTATTTGTTTCATGGCTAACATGGGGTCTGCTGCTCCAAACACAGCGTTACCGGCCACTAAAATATCAGCACCGGCGGCATAGAGCCGGCTTGCGTTTTGTACATTTACCCCTCCATCAACTTCTATAAGTGTTGATGTTCCGGCGCGGACAATCATCTCTTTCAAACGAGCAATCTTATCATAGGTGCGCTCAATGAAAGCTTGTCCCCCAAATCCGGGGTTAACGGACATCAAAAGTACAAAATCAGCATCTGCCAATATATCCCTCAACAGCTCCACCGGTGTGTGAGGATTAAGCACCACTCCTGCTTTCATTCCCAGCTTGCGGATATGGTTGAGCGTGCGATGTAAATGTGTGCAAGCTTCATAATGCACAGAGAGCCATTGTGCTCCCGCATCTTTAAATGTCTCTAAATACCTGTCGGGATCAACAATCATTAAATGTACATCTAAGGTTTTTTTAGCTTCGGCGGCAATAGCCTTTACTACCGGAAAGCCGTAAGATATATTCGGCACAAATACCCCGTCCATAATGTCGAGGTGAAACCAGTCCGCCACACCTTTATTTACTTTATCCACATCTTCCTGTAATCGGCCAAAATTAGCCGACAACATGGATACCGATAATAATTTTTCCATAAAAATGATTTGAAACACACAAAGGTAGTTATTATTTTAATATATTTGTATTCTTAATATGATAAAAGAAAACTCCCCTCTTGTTTCCATTGCATTATGCACATTTAATGGTGCAAAGTACTTGCAAGAACAGCTGAACAGCTTGGTGCATCAGACTTATCCAAATATTGAAATTATTGCCATAGATGATTGCTCCTCAGATTCTACTATGGAAATTCTCAATAAATACGCGAATCTATATCCTTTCTTCCATGTGTACCGGAACCCGTTTAACATAGGTCTATCTAAAAATTTTGAGAAGGCGATTTCTCTTTGCCGGGGCGAATATATAACGATATCCGACCAAGATGATATTTGGGATCTCAACAAAATAAAAACATTGGTGGACAATATCGACAACAATATGTTGATATATGCCAATTCCGAATTGATTAATGCT
>JAVBSQ010000112.1:0-6474 GCA_031556695.1 Bacteroidales bacterium
ATTATGCGACATAGTAACATCGCTGCGTTGAGTATTGAAAATGTCATCAATGTATAAGGAAACCGACCCTTTATTATCGCAGAAAGTCTTTTTAACCCCCACGCTGAGGCTTCCCTGCGCCTCAATGTCGTAATAACCCCAAATAGTAGGTGTTTGCATCCAGCCTTCCAACTCCGCACTCCAGGTCTTGCTCAACAAAAAAGTAGTGGTAATATAAGGATTCGCTTGCCAACAATAGGTGGTTGTTGTATTATCGTTATTTATGATATAAGCACCCCAAAGGCTTGCCGTCAATGTCCACCATTTTGTTATGGGCAATTCCGACACCGATACCCACATGCCATAATAAGAGTTGTAGCCGAAATTTCCCTGCGTGTAACCTGTTTGCCCCGTTCCGGCATCATATTGAGGCACCTGTACAATCATTCCTTGAGTATAATTATAACTTACACCAATATTTAAGTATTGGAAAGCCGTGTAGGAAAGGCGTATATTATCGGAGTAGGAGGGGTCTAGCTTTGGGTTACCTTCAATGTAGGTGTAAGCTCCTGCATAGCGGCGGAAAGGATTCAGGTTCCAGTAATTCGGGCGCTGCAACCGGCGCGTGTAAGAAAGTCCAAAGGTATGCTTTTCATGTGGCGTGTAGCCAATGAAAGCCGTAGGAAAAAAATCATTGTAGTTCTGACTGGTGGTACTGTCTGATGTTTTCCATATACCCTCCGAGCTAGTGTTTTCCCAACGCAAGCCTGCTTTCACGCTCCACTGCTTGTTTATTTGCCAACTATAGTTCATATACAAAGCGCTAATCATCTCGTTATACTCAAACTCATTGCTTAGTTGCGTGTTTTTTTGCCAACCGTTGGCCAGGGAGTCAAGACGTAAAATCTCACTGTCGTTATGCGAATAGCTCATCTTTCCACCCGCTTCTATCTTCATCTTGTCATTTAAAGGACGCGTGTAGTCCAATTTTCCGGAAAAAACTTGTGTCCGTTGTTTAGAAGAACTTACAAATACTTCCGGAAATTTAACCGCCAAATCATTATAAAAAATCGTGTTACTGTACTGTTTCGGTGTATTGTTATTATACAAGTAATCTGCATTGATCGTTAGGTCATGGTCCTCTTTTCCCTCAAAAAGATGTGTGTAGTTGAGGTTCAATGAGGCGTTTTGGAAGGGGCGATTGCTCTCGCCAACACTAAATGAGGTTTCATAAGGAGCGCCTTTAGGGCCAATAGTTGCCGTGCCGTTCTCATCTTCATTGTTACTGCGAGCGCTATAATTACCAATTAGCCCTATAGTATTTTTCTTGTCTATAAAAAAATCAACCCCTGCTTTTACGTTCTGTGGCGTCATATAATCCTTTGATGTGCCATAACTTTGTCGCTGATAACCGTCCACTGCATTCACGTCTTCCGAAAAAGTGCCGAAACCTTGATTCCGGCGCAGGCTATAGTTCACAAAGGTACTCAACAGGTCATTGCGGTAGTTGAAATTCACTGCTCCATTGGCACTAAAAAAATAACCGTCCAAGTCTTCAGCAAAATACTGCTGATATCCTCCACGGACACTACCATTGAATCCTCGGATAAAGTTCTTCTTCGTTTTTATATTTACTATACCCCCGCTGCCGGCCGCATCATACTTGCTTGATGGATTATCTATAATCTCTATCTTGTCAATAGTATTTCCTTCCGTACTATTCAGCAGGGCAATCAGGTCGGGACCGCTCAGTTGCACCGGCCGGTTATCCACCCATACCTGCACCGCCTGACCGTTCAATGTTACATTGCCGTCACGGTCAATAGCTACACCCGGCGCCTTCCTCAGTAATTCCAAAGCCGTACTGTTTTCTGCTGCTATTGTATTGGATATATTTACTACCAGCTTGTCCAAATACCGCTCTATAGCCGGTTTTTTTGCGCTCACTACCACGGCCTCCAACTGTTGTGCGTCCGGCTCTATACTAATATTGCCCAGATTTAATTCCTCTGTGCTCTGTTCTACTTTAACCATTTGACTAGCTTCCGCATACCCAACAAAAGAAACTTTTAATATATATTCTCCCGCAGGCACCGGCGACAAAGAAAATCCACCCTTGTCATTGCTTGTATTCACCGCTACCGCCTTTCCCGTGCTATCCGTTAAACTCACCGTACTAAACTCCAAAGGAGAAGAGCTACTCTTGTCAATGATAACACCTTTAATGCGTGCATCATCTTTTTTAGCCGGAAAAGCTTGTACGCCCTGTACACAACAAGCGATAAAGAGAGATAAAAATAAAAGTTGTTTCATGGTTTTATAGCTACTTTGTTAAGAAATGATTATTGCATTGCAAATATATGCAAAAATATTTATACCTTGTATCACATAGTATTAAATATTTTGTTAAATCTGTTTAAATAGTTGATAATCAACAAAAAAATTTTTTGACTATGAATGCTCTGAATATATAGACGATATTTTTTATAAAAGGTTGCATAGAGGCATGCTTTTTCTCTATTGGTAGATTTTTCATACCTTTGTCCGTTTAGCTATTATTGTAATATTTGACATGAAAAACTTTGTAGAAGAATTACGCTGGCGTGGAATGATCCACGATGTGATGCCCGGAACTGAAGAGCAATTGCAAAAAGAAATGACCGTAGCTTACGTGGGCATTGACCCTACGGCCGACTCCTTGCATATAGGTCACTTGGTGAGCGTGATGATGCTCCGGCACTTCCAGCAGTGTGGACATAAGCCTTTGGCTTTGGTGGGTGGTGCTACCGGCATGATAGGCGATCCTTCCGGTAAATCAGCAGAGCGTAACCTCCTTGATGAAACGGCGCTTCGACATAATCAAGAGAGCATTAAAAAACAGTTGGCCAAATTCCTGGATTTTGATTCTAAAGGGCCCAATGCTGCCGAAATGGTGAATAACTACGATTGGATGAAAGATTTCAGCTTTCTTGCTTTTATCCGTGATGTAGGTAAGCATATCACCGTAAACTATATGATGAGCAAGGATTCTGTGAGAAAACGCATTACCGGCGAAGAACGCGAGGGTATGTCTTTCACAGAGTTCACCTATCAATTGGTTCAAGGCTATGATTACTATTACCTGAACCAAAATAAAAATTGTAAGCTTCAAATGGGTGGCAGCGACCAGTGGGGAAATATCACCACCGGCACAGAGCTTATTCGCCGCAAAACCGGAGGAGAAGCCTTCGCCCTCACCTGTCCCCTCATCACCAAGGCTGATGGTGGAAAATTTGGTAAAACGGAGCAAGGCAATGTGTGGCTTGACCCGCGTTACACCTCACCCTACGCTTTCTACCAGTTTTGGCTTAATGTGAGCGACGATGATGCCCGGCGCTACATTAAAATATTCACCATGTTGGAACGTACCGAAATTGAAACACTCATTGCCCAACATGCAGAGGCCCCTCATCAACGTGAGTTGCAAAAACGATTAGCCAGGGAAATAACTTGCATGGTACACTCCGAAGAGGAATACAACAAAGCAGTAGAAGCCTCGCAAATACTCTTTGGTAATGCCACCTCAGAAGCACTGCGTAAACTCGATGAACAAACTTTTCTCGCTGTTTTTGAAGGTGTGCCCATGTTTGACATCGCCGGATCCGACTTGCCACAAAATGTAGTAGAACTGCTGGCTGTACAAACGCAGGTATTCCCCTCCAAAGGTGAATGCCGCAAAATGATCCAGGGCGGCGGTGTAAGCATCAACAAAGATAAAGTGGCCGATGCCGAATTCACTGTGACCGCGGATATGCTCATTAACAATAAATATTTATTGGTGCAAAAAGGTAAGAAAAATTATTTTATCATTCGCATAAAATAGATGAGGAGAATTTGCATCATATTACTATCGCTACTGCCCATATTCCTACAGGCACAAATACAAGCGCCAGGAGTAAACTATAAACAACCAACCACCGGCCTGGTAGCGGGACAAACGGATACTGTACATGTGTTCTACGACCAAAGTGCAATGCTCCTCAAAGCCACGCAGAAAAACGGCCACCGCGCTAATTTTACCTGGAAAAAACTCAATACGGAGACCCATACACTTGACTTTTTTCAGCAGGATAACAATGTGCTGGTTTCTACCCTCAATAATATTCCCGAAGGCGGATATCAAGTGGCAGTACGTGACCTGGTGGATTTGGCAGCGGCTATCGACACTTTTACTACCTGGGTGTTCCGCGATACCTTCCGCATAGATTCCATTCGCTATGCTATTGATTGTGACGTATTGCAACTCAATATGTACACTATGCCTTACATCTTCCCTAATTATACTATTTACAATTTTAAGCAGGCCTTGACTCCTCCATATGGGGGTGAGAGTATATTCAATCAGGTGAAAAGCGTAGAGTGGACTCCCGTGGATAAAACAGGTCGCGAAATTGATATTTTTCCTAATGTGTCTGATGCCGACCAAACTTGGCGCACCCGCAAAAATTGGCTTACTTACATTGATAATCCCCCGCCATTGGCGAATGCTTATTACGCATTGGAAGTAATCGATGTGTTTGGAAAAACAGCCGGCCTTACTACCTCCTACGAAATTATAGCCATTGCAGCTAAAGCCATTGCTGCTACCGAAGAAGAAGACACCGATGGAGCCTGGAAAGATGCCGGAGATGCACCCGAGGGAGAAGCCCTTTACAAAGTACGGTTTTCACACCAAAAAAGTGTCAACGCCATCAACTATAAATGGAAAGGTTTTCCGGAGAAAAACGTACTCAACAGCACTAAAATAGTGGTATGGAGTGATAGTGTCACCAATGCTGATACTTACATTTATCCACGCATGCCCTACAAAGGGCAGATATTGAACGGATATACCCCCGGCGCTTATGAAGTACGTTTGATAGTCAACAATAAGGTGTGTACTGACTCCGTGTCTATACAGTACATTGTGGTAGCCCCTTCAACATTTGACGCCGAAGCTATCCCTAATGCCTTTACTCCCAATGGCGATAACCAAAATGATATTTTCACCTTTGTCAAAGGACGTGAACCCGTATCTATGGAATATGTAAACGTATATATCTACAACCGTTCCGGCGGGTTGGTATATCGCTATGAAGGCCGCTCCGACCAGTGGGAAGGCTGGAACGGACACATGATGGGCAGCGGTGCTGATGCTGCCGAAGGCGTTTACTTCTACGTTATAAACGGTCAGGGATGGGACGATATTTCCTACAACAGTAAAGATTATTCAGGCTATTTACACCTCTTCAGATAATGGCACAAACAACTTCTATACCCAAGGGCACACGCGACTTTACGCCCATCGAAATGATACGTCGCAATTACATTTTCGACACCATTCGCAACGTTTTCAAACGCTATGGCTACGCACCCATTGAAACGCCCGCCATGGAGAACCTTTCTACTCTCCTTGGTAAATATGGTGATGAAGGTGATAAACTCCTCTTTAGAATTTTAAATTCAGGTGATGCCTTTTCAGGCATTATACCTGCTGATTTGGATAATGGCAATGCACTTACTTCCAAAGTATGTGAAAAAGGCTTGCGCTACGACCTTACCGTGCCTTTTGCCCGCTTCGTTGTACAACATCGCAATGAACTTTCATTTCCCTTTAAACGCTATCAAATACAGCCTGTATGGCGCGCTGACCGGCCGCAAAAAGGACGCTACCGTGAATTTTACCAGTGTGACGCAGACGTGGTAGGCAGTACCTCCCTCCTCAATGAGGTAGAACTTGTGCAAATGGTCAACGAAGTATTTACGCAACTGGACGTTAATGTTACCATAAAAATCAATAACCGAAAGGTATTGAGTGGTATTGCTGAAATCATGGGCGCAGCCGATAAAATTATCGATATCACCGTAGCCATTGACAAAATTGATAAGATTGGACGTGATGCTGTATTGAACGAATTGCGTGCGAAAAACATTTCTGAAAACGCCCTTGGACTGTTGCTTCCCGTGTTGGAGTTAACCGGCACTAACATAGAAAAATTACAATCTTTACGCACTATTCTTGCTCACTCTGCTGTGGGAATGAAAGGTGTTGAGGAGTTGGAAACCCTCTTCGGTTTTCTTGATACCATTCCATTAAAACAGACAGTTGAATTAGACCTCTCTCTGGCGCGCGGGCTTAACTACTATACCGGTGCTATTTTTGAGGTAAAAGCCAATGATGTAACCATAGGCAGCATTTGTGGAGGCGGTCGCTACGACGACCTTACCGGTATCTTTGGCCTAAAAGATGTGTCCGGCGTGGGTATCTCCTTTGGCGCTGACCGTATTTACGATGTCCTTACCACCCTTTATAAATTCCCCCGGGACACTACTGAAAGCACTAAAATCTTGTTTCTAAATCTGGGAGATAAAGAATGTAGACAAGCGCTTATTGCCTTACAGCAAGTGCGTTCCGCCGGTATAGCTGCTGAAATTTATCCTGATACAAGCAAGATGAAGAAGCAGATGGAGTATGCC
>JAVBSQ010000093.1:0-17419 GCA_031556695.1 Bacteroidales bacterium
ATAAAGCTGAAGACGAAATATCGAAAAGAAGTTCTACTTTCGTCTCCACTTTATTTACATTCTGTCCGCCCTTACCTCCGCTTCGCGAAGTGCGGAACCGACACTCCTGCTCAAAAGCACTATGTTCAATAACAAACATACTATTTACCCGTCACTATACGAGCGCTTTCCCCGTCATGTCTTTCGGCTGTTCCAGTCCCATCAACTTTAACACTGTGGGAGCAATGTCTGCCAAAATACCATCACTTACCTTTTTGATATCTTTATCCACCACAATAAAAGGCACCGGATTCAACGAGTGTGCAGTGTTAGGCGATCCGTCGGTATTTTCAGCATGATCAGCGTTACCATGGTCAGCTGTGATAAGTACCGAATAGCCGTTCTCCTGCGCGGTTTTTACTACTTCACCCACGCAGGTGTCCACTGTTTTCACCGCTTTGGCAATAGCCTCATATACGCCTGTATGCCCCACCATGTCACAGTTGGCAAAATTCAATGCTACGAAATCATACTTTTGGCTTTTTAGTGCGGCATTCAGTTTTATTGTCACTTCAGGCGCACTCATTTCCGGTTGAAGGTCGTAGGTGGCCACCTTCGGCGAGGCAACCAGTATGCGTTCTTCACTGGCAAACTGCTCTTCGCGCCCGCCTGAGAAAAAGAAAGTCACATGGGCATATTTCTCCGTTTCTGCGATGCGTAGCTGTGTACGGCAATTTTTTGCTACCACTTCGCCCAAGGTGTTTTGTACATTATCCTTGTCAAATAAAATATGCAGACCCTTAAACTTATCGTCATAAGGCGTGATGGTGCAATAATACAAGGGAATGTTTTTCATCTCCATGATGGCTGCTTTAGCCTCTGCTGAGGCTGTGCTTCCCGTGGCGTTAGCCTCGTCTTGTGCCTTTTTTAACAGCTCCGGTTGTGTAAGTACGATGCTTAACTCTTTAGCACGGTCGTTACGGAAATTAAAGAAAATAACTGCATCACCCGCTTGGATAGTACCCACCGGCTTTCCGTTTTCAACACACACCAAAGGCTTAATAAATTCGTCGGTTACCCCTGCGTCGTATGATTGTTGTATGCCTTCAACGGCGTTGTTTATAGGCGTACCTTTGCCTTCTACCATCAGGTCGTATGACTGTTTTACACGCTCCCAGCGCTTGTCGCGGTCCATACCGTAATATCGGCCAATCAACGAGGCAATTTTTCCGGTTGAAGTGCTCAAATGTTTTTGTAGTTGTTCCACAAAGCCCTTTCCACTCTTAGGGTCAGTGTCGCGACCGTCCATAAAACAGTGCACAAATACCTTATCGAGTCCATATTCTTTACCCACATCACATAATTTGAACAGATGTTCCAGCGAGCTGTGCACGCCACCGGCGCTTACCAATCCCATCAGGTGAAGTTGTTTGTTGTTATCCTTCACATATTGATAAACCTTTTGTACCTCCTCATTTTGCAAAATAGAATTATCGCGACAGGCACGGTTGATCTTTACCAAGTCTTGATACACTACACGTCCTGCGCCAATGTTCAGGTGGCCTACTTCCGAGTTGCCCATCTGTCCGTCCGGTAAACCTACTGACTCGCCGCAGGCCATTAGCTGTGCATGCGGATAGCTGGCCATCAATTGATCAACATTGGGAGCTCCGGTGGTGTAAATAACATTAGCATGCTCATGCTTCCCGATTCCCCAACCGTCGAGAATCATCAATAATACTTTCTTGCTCATATATTTTTCTCCTTTATTTATTCATTTCTGTTAATAATGTGTATATTTGTCGCTACAAAGATAATCATTTTATGGCGAAGAAGAAAAAATATCTACCGGTTGAAAAACTGGAAGAAACAGTATATCAATGGTTTAAAAACCATCCCCAACAACCCACACAAACCAAACAACTAGCTCAATATGTGCACCTTGATCCTAAAGACCAAGGGGCATTCGGTGGAGTAATTGACCGTTTGCTTGGCAATGGAATAATTATTCGCTCGAAGGCAAGGCAGTATAAATTATCGCCGGCTCTTTCCGGAGCACCTATTGGTGAGGGCAAGATCATGATGTCACGTAGTGGTTTTGCTTTTGTGACGGTGGAAGGGCAGCCCGAAGATATTTTTATTGCTCAAGGCAAGCTACATGGTGCGATGCATGGCGACAAAGTGAAACTCAGCCTCACACCCAGCAAAGGGAAAAAGCGTGATATGGAAGGCGAGGTGATTAGTATCATAGAGCGATCTATCCGCCCTTACATCGGCATTCTTCAATTGGTAGACAACAGGTATAATTATGTGATTACCGACAGTCGTTTTATGCCTTACGACATAAGCGTGAACCCTAAAGAGCTTAATGGGGCTAAAAATGGTGAAAAGGTGGCCGTGTTGGTTACCGGTTGGAATGAAGCCAGGCGTGAACCCATAGGTAAAATTACTCATGTGCTGGGCCAGCCGGGCGACAACAATACGGAGATGCACGCTATACTCACGGAGTTTGGGCTACCATTCCAATTCTCCAAAGAAGTAGAAGACGATGCGGCAAAAATTTCAAATAAAATTACCGCCAAAGATATAGCTGAACGCCGCGATTTCAGAGGTGTTACCACCTGTACCATTGACCCTACTGATGCAAAAGACTTTGACGATGCTTTGTCCATTCAACAATTGGAGAATGGAAACTGGGAAATAGGGGTGCACATTGCAGACGTGACCCACTACGTGCAACCGGATTCTTTGGTAGAGAAAGAAGCTGTGGAAAGGGCTACCTCCGTTTATCTGGTTGACCGTACCGTCCCCATGTTGCCCGAACGTCTCTCCAATGAACTGTGTTCTCTTCGTCCCAATGAAGACAAACTGTGTTTCTCTGTCGTATTTGAATTAAACAACAGCGCTAAAATTATTAACCGTTGGGTAGGGCGTACTATAATCCGCTCCGTACATCGCTTTGATTACGATGGTGCACAAGACATCATTGAAACCAAGAAAGGGCCTTATGCTGCAGAAGTATTAACCTTGCATAAACTGGCACAAAAACTGCGTCAGCAACGCCTTAAAAATGGGGCACTCAACTTTGATACCCCTGAGCCTAAAGTGCAGGTTGATGATACAGGGAAACCACTTGGCGTTTATTTCAAAGAAATGAAAGAGGCCAACTTCCTGATAGAAGAATTTATGCTGCTGGCCAACTGCGGCGTGGCGGAGATGATAGGCGCCGTAAAGGATCCAAAAACCTTTGTTTACCGTATCCACGATGAACCTACCATTGACCGCTTAAATGTTTTCCGCGACTTCATCAAACATTTTGGCTACAAGATGGGTGCTACAAAAACCAAGCGTGATGTAGCTAAAGAGATCAACAAGGTAATAAAAGCCGCCGAAGATAAGCCCGAACTTCACACTATTGAAATTATGGCCCTGCGCACCATGGCGCGCGCTGTGTACTCTACCGATAACATTGGCCACTACGGTTTGGCCTTCGACTATTATAGCCATTTTACCTCACCCATTCGCCGTTATCCCGACATGATGGTACACCGCTTGCTGGCTATGTATTTAGCCGGTGCACCTTCGCAGGATAAGGCGTTCTACCAGGAACTCTGCAAGCACTCCTCACAGCGTGAGCAATTGGCTACAGAGGCTGAGCGCGCCAGCATAAAATACAAGATGGTTGAATTTATGCAAGACAAGGAGGGGCAAGAGTTTGACGGTACGATCTCCGGTGTTACCGAGAGTGGTATTTACGTTGAAATTAACGAAAACGGCATAGAAGGCTACATTCCGCAACGCGAAATGAAAGGTGACATGTTCATGTTCATTTCCGAACGCTTTATGTACAAAGGGAAACGGAAAGGCAAAACCCTCTCTTTTGGCGACCCTATACGCATAAAAGTGCAACGTGCCCGCCTTGACCAAAAGTTGCTTGATTTCGCGATGGTGGATTAAAAAAAATCATTATCTTTGTAAGGTATAAATTTTATGCCTTATGGAACTTTGGTGGAATTCTTTGGATTTGTATCTGCAAATCATGTGGGGAATAGCTATTCCCGCCAGTATTATCTTCGCCATACAAATGGTGATGACCTTTATGGGCATGGATGCCCATGGTGACGTAAGCGGCGATGTCAGCACCGATAGCGATGGCGGTGTTCCTTTCCAGCTCTTTACCTTCCGTAATTTTATCAATTTTCTTTTAGGCTTCTCCTGGACAGGTATTTCTTTTTATTCCTCCATCAGCAGTCCTTTTTGGCTGACCGTGCTGGCCGGTTTTATGGGTGCCTTACTGGTAGCCATCGTCATGTTGATTTTCTACGGCCTTAGCCGCATTACCGAAGACGGAAATATCAATATTAATAACGCCGTGGGACAAACGGCCAATGCTTATTATCCCATTCCTGCAGCCCGTTCCGGAAGTGGAAAAATACAAATTACCATACAGCAAACCGTACGTGAGTATGATGCCTTAACCGACGGTGAACTGATTGCCACCGGTCGCCTCGTCCGCGTAAAATCTGTTATCGACTCCCACACCCTTTTAGTAGAATCTGTTTAATGCCTTTTTCTTGCGTCTTGTGTCTAATCGTCGTTTGTCCTGCCTCTAATCCCAATCCCCTAATCTCTTAATTTCCTAGTCTCCTAGTTTCTTAATCTCCTAATCCCGAACCAATATGACTCCAGTTGCACTATTCGTCGTTTTTGCAGTCGTGATTTTCATCACTTTCTCTGCCATTCTTTCCCGCTACAAACGCTGTCCCTCCGATCGTGTGTTGGTGGTTTACGGTAAAACCGGCCGAAACAAAGAAGGGGGAGCCAACTCCGCCAAATGTATTCATGGGGGTGCCGCCTTTATATGGCCTGTATTCCAAAGTTACGCCTTCATGAACCTTACACCCATTCCCATTGAGTGTAACCTCACCAACGCCCTGAGTAAGCAGAATATTCGTGTTGACGTGCCTTGCCGTTTTACTGTGGGTATCTCCACTGATCCTGAAAACATGACCAACGCTGCCGAGCGCCTCCTGGGCCTGTCGCAGGAAAACATACAAGACCTGGCTAAAGATATCCTCTTCGGGCAGTTGCGTCTGGTGATTGCTACCATGGACATTGAAGAAATTAACGCCGACCGTGATAAATTCCTCGTTAACGTTAGTCAGAACGTAGAGCTGGAGTTGCGCAAAATCGGTTTGAAACTCATCAACGTTAACGTAACCGACATACGTGACGAATCCGGTTATATTGAAGCATTGGGTAAGGAAGCTGCTGCGAAAGCCATCAATGAGGCTAAAAAGAGTGTTGCCGAGCAAAACCGTTTCGGTGAGATCGGTAAAGCCGAGGCCGACCGTGATAAAGATATCCGTATTGCCGAAACCCAGCGCGACACCCGTGTGCGCACCGCCGACGCTAATGCCACTGCTGTGGAAGGTGAAAATATAGCCAAGGTATCTATCGCAAACTCTGATGCCGGTCGCCGTGAACGTGAGGCCGAAGCATCACGCCGTGCCATAGCTGCAGAAAAAGTACAGAGCGCTAAAGCTTTGGAAGAAGCCTATGAGGCCGAACGCCAGGCGGAACTGGTGCGTGCCGACCGTGAGCGTGCCGCCCAAACTGCTAATATTGTGGTAAGCGCTGAGATTGAAAAGCAGAAAATAATTATTGAAGCTGAAGCCGAAGCGGAGACTGCCCGCCGTATAGCCAAAGGGGAAGCTGACGCTATTTATGCCAAGATGGAAGCCCAGGCTCGTGGTATCAATGAAATTTTGACCAAGCAGGCCGACGGTTTTGCCCAAATCGTAAAAGCGGCCAACAACGACGCTGAAAAAGCCATGTTAATGATGATCTCCGACAAGTTGCCCGAGCTGGTGAAAACCCAGGTGGAAGCTATCAAAAATATCAAAATTGATAAGATCACTGTATGGGACGGACAGAACGGAGGTGCCGGCAATGGCAAGACCTCCACAGCCAATTTCCTCTCGGGACTCATGCAATCCGTACCTCCCTTAACCGACCTGTTCAATATGGCCGGTATGCAACTACCTAAATATTTGGGTGATGTAAAAACAGAAGGAGAGGAAAAAGAGGCGTAAACATCACGATATTTATCTAAAAAACTAAAAAAGGGACCCCAAAAAAGGTTCCTTTTTTAGTATATATTGCACAATAAAAATGCGTTTTTTTAATAAATTGCATTTTTTTAATGCAAAATTTGTATATTTGTGTGAAATTCTTTGAATATGGAAAACTTAAAAGCATATTACCACAAGTTATTACGTGAAACAAATATTGGTTTTCAAAGGCATAACTTTAATAAAATCAATTGGAAGGCACGAATGATTGGTTTGACAGGGGCACGTGGTGTGGGCAAAACCACGTTGATTTTGCAACACATTAAATTAAAACTGCCGGCAGAAGAAACGCTTTATGCGATGGCAGACGATTTCTATTTTGCCTCCCATACATTGCTTGATTTAGCGGGTGAGTTTGAAAAACAAGGTGGCAAAACGCTTTTTATTGATGAAATACATAAATATAAAGAATGGTCGCGCGAATTGAAAATGATTTACGATTATCACCCAAAACTGAAAATTGTTTTTACCGGTTCGTCTATTCTTGACATAAATAAGGGAGCAGCTGACTTGAGCCGTCGTGCTGTAATGTATCAAATGCAAGGTTTGTCATTCCGTGAATTTCTGGCCATGTTCAAAGGCATTCATACACGCACTTACACGTTGAATGAAATAATTGAGCACAAGGTGGAAATTCCGGGAGTTGAACACCCTTTGCCTTTGTTTGCAGCGTATCTCAATCATGGTTATTACCCTTTCATGCAGGAAGAAGACTTTGCCATTCGCTTGCAACAAATTGTTACACAAACATTAGAGATTGATATTCCGCAATATGCCGATATGAATGTAGCGACAGGTAGAAAATTAAAGCAACTGATGGCCATTATTGCCCAAAGCGTACCGTTCAAGCCTAATTTTACACAAATTGCATCTATTTTGGGAACCAGCCGTAACAACATTGCCGATTATTTTCTTTACATTGAAGAAGCCGGCTTGATTGGGCAATTACGAGATGCAGCAGGAGGAATAAAAGGTTTCGGAAAGGTGGAGAAAGTATTTTTAGATAATACCAATCTGCAATACAATCTTATTTCCGAGTTACCCAATATTGGCAATGTTCGCGAAACTTTCTTTTTCAATCAATTAAAAGCGGAACACAATATTTTTTCTTCGCCTGTTTCCGATTTTCAGGTTGAAGATATGACTTTTGAAATTGGTGGAAAAAGCAAAAATCAGAAACAAATTAAAGATGTAGAAAAAAGCTTTGTAGTAAAAGACAATATTGAATTGGGCTATTCAAACATCATTCCGCTTTGGCACTTCGGAATGCTATATTAATGGGTCTTCTCAAAAGTGGAGGGGTATTTATAAAACCAAAGATAGGGAATTGTTTTGAAATAACAAAGTTCCTTAGGCGTAATAATATCTAAAAAAACACCCTAAATAATTTAATTTTAGGGTGTAATTCAGTTTAAGGAACTAAGATTTTACTGAGTTTTCATATCTTATAGTCGCACACAGCGGAATGGATTTTTTTCCAATTTACTATAAAATACAACATTGCCGGAATTGAAACTTACACTATACGATTCGTAGTTGTTGCGGTTGGACGAACTCCAATAATCTGTTGACTGAAATTTCTTACCACCATTATCTGTAATGAGATATTTGTTTTGGTATATCTTTTGCAGTTCATCTTTATTGGGTAACGACCAGCCGTCACCTTTGTTTTCACAAGTACTTACGGCATCTTCATAAGTTGCAGGGCGTTCGTCGCTGAGAGATATTTCGCAATTCACATAACTATTCCCATCTTTACAACAATTAGGGCAGTGTACCGTAGCTTTCCCGCTTCTACCTGAAAACATTTCGTTAGCAATAAATTCGAGTATAGTAGTTAAATCTTCTTCTCCTCGCTTGGTGCGCTGACTGTCCATAAATATAACTTTATAAGACGAATTTGCCTCAATAAGTTTGCAGGCAACTTGGTAATTCGCACCAATTTTTGTCACGCTGGCGAAACAACAATAATCGGCGTCAGGAGTTTTTTTTGCCCATTTTTCCAACTCCTCATCACTCGCATTAGCTTGAAATACAAATTCTTTTTGAACACCTTCTATTTGCTCCCGTTCAAGAACTTCGTATTTTTTAGATTTGACGATACCTTCTTGGAGTGCATCTCTAACGGCCGTAGCAATATCTTCATTAACGGAACTGCCGTAAGAGTTAAAAATAGCTATCTGCTTTTTTTGAGCTGTTATAGTAAATGGAAATAAAACACAGAGAATCAATAAAAATCGCCTCATTATTTACCTTGTTTAATTTCTTCATCCATGGATCTTACAATTTTGGATATAAAACTGCTCCAGTCTTGGATAATTTCCTCATTATCACCAGCAACCCTTTGTGGGGATTTTTCGTAATCTTTACGGTTCTCTTCATCATGACAACACATATCATGATAACGCATAACCGGAGGTCCAAATTTTGTAATTTTACAACCGCCTCCGTTTACATCACAAGGGGTGTAATAATATTTGTAGGTGCCCCCTAATTTATTTTCTCTTAGCATAATAACCTTTATTTCAATATGATAGCCAGAAAAGGTATAATGAAAATCACGATCTTCTTCAATTTTTTGCTTTTTATTTAAACGATCGTAAAAAGAATATTTTTGTTCTCGTTTCTCGCCTTTTTTCACAACGGTGGTATAATAGTCACGAACATTGTACTTATCATATCCCCAATCAATTATTTCAAATATTAAATCCGTTCCTGTTTTCTTTTGGAGTTGCTCGTAGTCAACATTATCACCCATTTTATTTACTACATTTTCGAATATTTGACGATCTCTTACGTTGTAGTCAGCTTTTAGTAAAGCACTTTCTAATAAGGCGCAAAGTGTAGAACTTTGGCTATCGCCAGATAGCCCATTTGCCTTTGCTGCTTTAAAATCCCTTACTACCACAGAGGCACCCTCATTCTGAGTTACAAATCTTTGTAATGAAGAAGTTGTAAAGTTGCTTGTTGCTTCGGGTTTAATTTTAATAAAAGAGTCTACCGTTTTCTGTGTACCACCACAGGCAGCAATAAGCATGCTAAGAGTAACGAAAAGCAATCCTTTCTGTATTAAATTGCTTTGTGTTTTTAAAGTTTTTGAAATTTTCATAAGATTATAATTTTTAAGTGAATAAAATGTTTTCTTTTGTTTAATTGTTTAACCAGGCTTTTAATTTTTCAATTACTATTGGTGCAATATTGTTCAACGCTATCCGTCCGGCCTTCTCCTGAGACATGGAACTACCTTTGTGAGCTATTTCATCGGTGTAGACAGTCTTTTGTTTACGAGTATCATACAATTCAACCTGCGTGTCGGAAGCAACGAATACAATACTTCCCTGTTTGCCTATTTCTCGGGTCGAAATGTTAAGACTTATTTTGAAATCAGCTTGTTTGGGGTCATCAGTGAAGCTACAACCGTTTTTTGCCAATTCGGCTTTAATTTGATTGGTGGCGATATTTAGCTTTGTGCCGAATAAATTCTCGCTACTTTCTATATACACATATACACCTTGAGCCAACCGTGCTTGCATCTGTGTGAGTGTATTGTATAGCTGTTCGCTTTTTGCCTGCTTTAGTTCTTCAATGGCAATATTAGGATCAACGGCTGTGAGCAAATCCTGCGCGTAGCGTACTTTTGTAAAAAGTGATTTTGCCATTTCGAGTTGTTGCTTAGCCTTTGGTTTTTCACCGTTGGCCTCCAAGTCTTGTGCGGTTTTTGCAAAACTTTCTATTTGCCCGATATTTATCGATAAATTACTTTTGTAGTAACCGATCAATTCATATTTATTGACACAGGCAAAGGCGTAAATAGTATTTGTGGATTTATCATAATATGATTCAGTTTTAATTCCTACAATTTCAGCTTCGGCAGCGGTCTGAATAAGTGAACTATAAGTGGAAACGAGCTGCTCTTTGCCATTAATGCGTTGGCTATTGTCTGTGGATTGCGTTTGGCTGCTTATTTTTATTCGTATATTTTCCAGCAGTGTTTTTTGTGCATCTTTGATAGCTTGTTCGGTTACCTCTGGAATATTGTCCTTGTTTTTAGCAATGTTGGATACGAAACCGGTAATAAAACTATCGCTAGGATAGAAGGTCTCCCTATTTGTTTGTTCTGACCAGCGAGGCTTATTTTCTTGTCCAAAAAGAACAACGGAATAGGCTATAAAGAATAAAAATAAAAGATATCGTTTCATGTTTTGTTATTCTTGTTTACGAAATTCCTCCAACCCTTTTTCCATTTCTTCTCGGAACTTCTTTTCTTCAAATTGTATGGAAATTTTTTTATCGTCACTCAGTTTTTTATACAAGTTCCCAATTGTTCCATCACTCATCTCTACGCAAACAAACACTTTATAACTGCCATCATTTTGTGCATAAGTATTAGAACAAATTATGTTGCTGGATATTGTTGCGTTAACCAGTCCTTTTTGCTCCTCTCCTGATTGATTAATAAAATCCGACCGTTTTTCTTGGCCTGCACCAGATTGATGTTCTTGGTCAAAATTTTTAATCATTCCAACTAAAATGGTCTGTATAGCCGCCGCGAGATTATTACGAGCATCAAGTGTTGCTGAGTTTTTGGCAAGTCTTTCGGATTGACTGTTCCCTATTCCGACAGCTCGCTTGGAGCTTTGTTCAGCCTTTGTTTCACATTCTTCTTTCTCCAACTTTACACCTCTGTCTATAGCAACTTTTTGTTGAGATGTCGTGGCTATTTGTTGCGGACTTTTACAAGATGCAAATATTACACATGCAGTTAATGCCATCATGGCAATTTTTTTAATTTTTTTTCTCATAAGTTTTTGATTTAAATTAGTTTATAAATATTTTTGGGCTTAAAATTTGCTGATTTCAGGGCACAAAAAAAGCGCAGACATAACTCAATTATCGGTTCTTGAGGTCTTCGCATACCTAACTTCCAAATTATGAGTAAAGCCCACGCATTGCTACGTGAGCGTTAAACACTTTACTCTTGGAAGTTGTTGAAATTGCGAAGTTTCAAGAACCAGGTAAAAGTTAACGCTTTTTTCAATATGTTGTTTAAAACGTGCGTATTTTACGCATTTTTATACCATAGGCATTAAGTTAATATCATTATTAAAAGACAAAGATAGAGTTTTTTTATTGTTTTTTTTAATCTACTTCGGATTATCATGATATTTTAAAGCTTCACTTCGAATTATCATGATAATAATTTAAAAAAATCCACAAATCCTTTGCGTGTTCAAAAAATGTTTATATCTTTGCAACCCCCCATTTTATGGCGGGTTTGTATTAATTAATTTATTATCAACAAAATGCCTGGACTAATTGGAAAAAAAATCGGAATGACATCCGTTTTCGATGCAGATGGTAAAAATGTACCCTGCACCGTTATCGAAGCTGGTCCGTGTGTAGTTACGCAGGTTCTTACGGTAGAAAAGAATGGTTATGCCGCCGTACAACTTGCCTATGACGACAAAAAAGAAAAACACACCAGCGCTGGCTTAATAGGCCACTTCAAAAAGGCAAACACCACACCCAAAGCTAAGGTGATCGAATTCCCCAACGACTTCGAGAAACCCTTGCAAGTGGGCGACATCGTGACTCTTAACGACATCCTAACCGTTGAAAACGACTGGGTTGACGTTACGGGAGTATCTAAAGGTAAAGGTTTCCAGGGCGTTGTGAAACGTCATGGCTTTTCCGGCGTGGGTGGAGCTACCCACGGTCAGCACAACCGCTTACGTGCCCCCGGTTCAATGGGCGCATCTTCTTATCCTTCACGCGTATTCCCCGGAAAACGCTTGGCAGGACGCATGGGCGGCGACAACGTGAAAATGATGAACCTCCGTGTTCTTAAAAAACTTCCCGAAAACAACCTGTTGCTCGTGAAAGGGTCAATCCCCGGAGCAAAAGGTTCATACCTAATAATAGAGGAATAAACGACGATGGAACTATCAGTATATAAAATCGATGGAAAAGAGTCGGGAAAGAAAATAATCCTCGACGATTCGGTATTCGGTCTTGAACCGAATGACCACGCTATCTACTTAGACGTAAAACAATATTTGGCTAATCAACGCCAAGGTACCAGCAAAACCAAAGGCCGTAACGAGGTGGCATATAGCACCAAGAAAATCGTTCGCCAAAAAGGTTCAGGCGGCGCCCGTCACGGTAGCATTAAAACTAATATTTACGTAGGTGGTGGCCGTACCTTCGGTCCCGAACCCCGCGACTATAGTTTTAAACTTAACAAAAAGCTTAAACAACTAGCCCGTAAGAGCGCTTTGTCAATCAAAGCTAAAAACGGCGCAATCACAGTGTTAGAGCAATTTACTATGGAAACCCCTAAGACTACAGCTTTCATCAGCATCTGCAAAAATTTGAAGATGACTGACCGTGCTAAAGTGCTGATGGTGCTTCCTGAAAATAACAATAACATTTATCTCTCGTCACGCAACCTTGAACGTGTGAAAGTAGTTACCTCTTCAGAGTTGACTACCTATGACATGGTAAACGCTACCAACATTGTGTTGGTTGACGCTACGGTTGAACAGTTGAACGCTCAACTGGGACGTGCATAAAACCATAATAAATAATGGAAATTATAATACAGCCTTTAGTAACCGAAAAAATGACGATTCAGGGCGAGAAGTTGAATCGTTACGGTTTTGTAGTTGACCGCGCTGCCAATAAATTGGAAATTAAAAAAGCGGTTGAGGAAATGTACGGAGTAACAGTGTCAGATGTGAACACCGTTAACTACCATGGAAAACGTAAGAGCCGCTTTACCAAAGCAGGAGTATTGACAGGTCGTGCCAATCACTTTAAAAAAGCGATTGTAACCTTGGCCGGAGAAGATAAAATTGATTTCTATAGCAGCATCTAACCATGGCAGTACGTAAATTTAAACCGGCAACTCCCGGTACAAGACATAAACTCATCAGCGCTTTTGATGAAATTACATGCTCTACCCCCGAAAAATCATTGTTAGCACCTATCCGTAAAAGCGGTGGTCGCAATGCTCAGGGTAAAATGACCATGCGCTACATTGGTGGTGGTCACAAACGCATGTACCGTATCATCGACTTTATGCGCGATAAAGACGGAATCAACGCTACCGTTAAAACCATTGAATATGACCCCAACCGCAGTGCACGCATTGCCTTGGTACAATATGCCGATGGTGACAAACGTTATATCGTAGCCCCCAGCGGACTTAAAGTAGGACAACAAATTGTTTCGGGAACAGGCGCAGCCCCCGAGGTTGGTAACTGCTTACCCTTGGGCGAAATTCCCCTCGGAACAATTGTTCACAACATCGAATTACGTCCCGGACAAGGTGCCGCAATGGCCCGTAGCGCCGGAACATACGCTCAGCTTACTGCCCGTGAAGGTACACACGCCGTGTTGCGTTTGCCTTCAGGTGAAACACGTATGGTACTCGTATCATGCCGTGCCACTGTAGGTAGCGTATCGAACCCCGATCATAGTCTTGAAGTATCCGGTAAAGCAGGCCGTAGCCGTTGGTTTGGTCGCCGCCCCCGTACTCGTGCTGTGGTGATGAACCCCGTAGATCACCCCATGGGTGGTGGTGAAGGTCGTGCTTCAGGTGGACACCCACGCTCACGCAAGGGTATACCGGCTAAGGGATACAAGACCCGTAACCCCAAGAAAACTTCTAAGAAGTTTATATTAGAAAGACGTAAAAAATAACCGGATTAACGAGGAATAATATATGAGTCGTTCACTAAAAAAAGGCCCGTTCATTGAACCCAGTCTTGAAAAGAAAGTACTGGAAATGGGCGAAGGCAAAAAGAAAAAAGAAGTGATTAAAACCTGGTCACGTGCCAGCATGATCTCTCCTGAATTTGTGGGACACACCATTGCTGTGCACAACGGCAACAAGTTTATCCCGGTATATGTTACTGAGAATATGGTAGGACATAAACTCGGCGAATTCGCACCCACCCGCACCTTCAAAGGTCACTCGGGTAATCGTTAGTCATTAATCGTATAAAAAAGAAATCTCGATATGGGAGCTCGTAAAAGAGAAATGGCCGAAAGGCTCAAAGAAGCAAGGAAACAGACAGCAGTTGCACAACTGAACAATGTTCCGACCTCACCTCGCAAGATGCGATTAGTCGCCGATTTAGTTAGAGGTGTTGAAGTAAACCGCGCTTTGGATATTCTGAAATATACCAAAAGAGAAGCCTCAGTTCGTTTGGAAAAATTACTCAAGTCGGCTATCGCCAACTGGGAAAGTAAGAACGAAGCTGACCGCAAAGACCTTGAAAACGGCTTGATTTGTGTTCAACAAATCTCCGTAGGACAAGGCCGCAGCCTCAAACGTATTCGCACTGCCCCTCAAGGCCGCGCGGCACGTATTCGTAAACGTTCAAACCACGTTACGATAACTCTTGGTAAAAAGATTGAAAAAGCAGTACAACAAACAGTAACAGAAGAGTAATATGGGACAAAAAACAAACCCGATTAGTAATCGTTTAGGTATTATCCGTGGCTGGGAATCAAACTGGTATGGTGGAAAAGACCATGCCGGCAAAATTCTTGAAGACGCCAACATTCGCAAATACCTTAACGCACGTTTGGCTAAAGCCAGCCTCTCAAAAATAGTTATTGAGCGTACACTAAAACTCATTACTGTTACGATCCACACTGCTCGCCCCGGTATTATCATCGGTAAAGGCGGACAAGAAGTAGACAAACTCAAAGAAGAGTTAAAGAAAATTACCAGCAAAGAAGTTCAAATCAATATTTTTGAAGTGAAACGCCCCGAACTGGATGCCGTGATCGTTGCTAACAACATCGCTCGCCAGGTAGAAGGTCGCGTATCATACCGTCGTGCCATCAAAATGGCTATGGCTTCAACTATCCGCATGGGTGCTGAAGGTATCAAAGTATTGGTGAGCGGTCGTCTCGGTGGAGCTGAAATGGCCCGTCGCGAAATGTTGAAAGAAGGACGTACTCCTCTTCACACGTTCCGTGCCGACATTGACTTCGCTTTAGCTGAAGCTCACACTAAAGTAGGTGTGCTTGGTGTTAAAGTATGGATTTGCAACGGTGAAGTATATGGCAAACGCGATTTGTCGCCTAATGCCGGAGCATCTGCTGTGAACGCAGGAGCCGGAGCACAACAAGGTGGCGAACGCCGTGAACGTAACGACCGTGGTGGTCGCGGAGGCAATGACCGTCGCGGAGGCAACGATCGCCGTAGCGGTGGTGCCGGCCGTGGTGGTGAACGCCGTGGTGGCGAACGTCGCGAGCGCAAAGCCGAGTAATATAAATCTTCAGATAAAAAGTAGGGGCGGAAAATTTTCCGCCCCTACTTTTTTATTTCATCCACACCGCCACAAATAAACCCCACTTATGGTCAGGGTCATAAGCGTTGCGCCAGTCGAAAAATAAACGTTGGAAAGGATAGATGATATAACCATCTTGATTGTGATCAACAGTATCGTAGGGATCCGCTATAATCAACATATCATCAAAAAGATTCTCCGGCGTGCCCATATTGTCGTAGCCAATCACCACCTGCCAGTGTCCGCCCCAATAGTTGGAACCAACAATAACGGGAATACCACGCTGCAGGTAACGTAAAAATATATCCTGCGGCATATCCAACGCACTTGTATAATTAAAGTCGTAGCTTGACTCGTACTGTATTCCCTCCACCGCATCAAATATATTGAGCAATTGACGCAGGTTGGTTGTATCCCTGTTTGTTCCACGTAGGGCAGCCAACACTGTTTCATTACGCCCTTCCCGCTTTCCGAAATGCTCCAGTACCATCAGTGCGCAAACGGGACCGCAGGTTACCTCACTGCATTGTTGTGCTGTTTTGAAATGCTCTAATATGGTCAGTCTGCCACTACTCTTCATATTATAAAAATCATATGAGCAGAAGTAAGGCGATTTTTTTACATCGCACATACGTTCAAACCCTGCAGCGCCTTCCCGCAAAACAGTGGTGTCATGCGGAATTTTGTGTTCATCACTATAATCCGATACAATATACCCCTCCGGCACCTCATTTGCCCCTTGCTGCCCACAAGCACATAAACACCCCGCCATAACAGCAACTATTAAATTGAAAAAAAATCTCTTGCCTCTTAGTCTCATGTCTAATAATCTTGTGTCATTTACAATGAAAGTATCTTCGAAATCCGCACCCAGTTACGGTTAATTTCATTATGGCTGGCGATGGCCTTCTCGAAAGGAGTGTGTGCTAATTCACCATGTATCTCGCCTATCATAATATCGGAATGTCCATCAAGGAGGGCGGTAACAGCACCGGCCCCTAGTATACTGGCCAGCACGCGGTCGTTACACGAGGGAGAACCGCCGCGCTGTATATGTCCCAACGTGGTTACCCGTGTGTCGTAGCCGGGAAGAATTTCCTTCACTTTAGCCGCTACTTCGGTAGCACTGCCGGCACGACAACCTTCAGACACGATTACTATGCCCGACGATTTGTTTTTCCGCCGTCCGTATTCTAAATAATCACATAAAGCCTGCACGTCCGTTTCCACTTCCGGCAGGAGGGTGGCTTCAGCACCGGTGGCAATGGAAGTGCTTAGTCCAATAAATCCCGCATCGCGGCCCATTACCTCCACAAAAAATATAATATTATGAGAATCAGCTGTATCGCGGATTTTATCAATGGCATCGATCGCTGTATTGATAGCTGTATCATAGCCAATAGTGAAATCGGTGCCGTAAATATCATTGTCAATGGTTCCCGGGATACCTACTACAGGTATTTCAAACTCTTGATACAGAGTGTGTGCCCCGCGAAATGACCCGTCGCCGCCTATTACTACCAAAGCATCAATGCCGGCTTCTACCATATTATTATAGGCCATCTTTCGCACGTCGGCATCTTTAAATTGTGGACAACGTGATGATTTTAAGATAGTTCCTCCTTGGGAAATAATTTTTGACACCGAATGGCTTTGCATAGGCATGAAATCTTTATCAAGCAGTCCGGTATACCCACGTTTAACTCCCACAACTTCAAGGTTATGGTAAATTCCTACCCGCACTACCGCCCTAATGGCGGCATTCATCCCCGGGGCGTCACCGCCGGAGCTTAGAACAGCTATTTTTTTGATTGGCTTCATTATCACATAAATAAGTTTGAGGTTACAAAATTAATCATTAAATCCTTAGTGGGACTTACTTTTGCTTTAAATAAATATGAATTTTAATAAAAAACAGGAAAATGTGTATAACTTGTTTGTAATTCCGAATATTATTTTTACCTTTGCAGCCCTACAAAAATATTTGTATTAAAGCAT
>JAVBSQ010000060.1:0-26649 GCA_031556695.1 Bacteroidales bacterium
ATAAAGCTGAAAAACACAATGTTAGTGCAAATAGAATAAGATTTTTCACAATTAATAGGGCGTTATTATCTAATGCAAGGTAAGACTTCTTTTTTAATAAAATAGCCTTTCATTAAAATTTAACAGTTGGTGGAATAAAAAAAACCGCGATGAAAATTTATCATCGCGGTTTTTCTATTACTCAAAATAGGTTTAAGCCTGCTTAATCACCATCATTAGTGCACCATTGGGTAACCTGTCACCTTCCTTTACGGGAATAGATTCTACCTTACCGTCAAACGGAGCACGAATCACGTTGTGCATTTTCATGGCTACGTAAATCATGATTTCATCACCGGCCTTAACTTTATCACCGGCTTTGACCATGATCTTTTCCACTGTTCCCGGAATAAATGATTTTATCTCTTCGGGATTCGGTCGTGTCCATGGTTTACGATTTTCATACTTTTTGGTGAAGGCCGTTTCATACTTACGGCCATCTTCAAAAACCTGAATAGTTTGTTTTTTTTCCATAAACCGTAAGGATTAAAATGGTGGAATACCGTGTTTCTTGTTCGGACGGCCTACATTTTTGTCCTTCGATACCTCAATGGCATGAAGAATAAATTTGCGGGTGTCTTTCGGCTCAATCACTGTGTCGATATAACCTTTAGAGGCAGCTACGTAAGGATTGGCGAATTTTTTCTTGTATTCTTCCACTTTTTCTTTACGCATAGCGTTGGGATCCGGAGCTTCCATAATTTCCTTTCGGAAAATGATGTTGGCAGCACCTTCGGGGCCCATCACCGCAATTTCAGAAGTAGGCCATGCAAATACAAAGTCGGCGCGCAGGTGGCGTGAGTTCATAGCAATGTAACCTCCGCCATATGCCTTGCGCATAATAACAGTGATGCGGGGAACAGTAGCTTCACTGTAAGCATACAGCAATTTAGCACCGTGGCGGATTACGCCGGCATGTTCCTGATCAATACCCGGCAGGTAGCCCGGCATATCTTCCAAGGTCACTAGAGGAATATTAAAGGCATCGCAGAAGCGGATAAAGCGAGCTGCCTTATCGGAAGAGTCGCAGTCAAGTACCCCGGCCATCACCAAAGGCTGGTTGGCCACGAAGCCTACAGTACGTCCGCCCATGCGTCCGTACCCAATAACGATGTTGCCTGCCCATTTTTCCTGTACTTCAAAGAAGTCGGAGCCGTCTGTGATGGAACGAATAACATCACGTACATCATAAGGCTTAGTGGGGTCAACAGGAACAAGGGTTTCAATGTCAAATTTCTTGTTCGGCTCTTTGCTTTCGATTTGAATTAAGCTGTTGGCATTGTTATTCCAGGGAATATAGGATAACAAGGTTTTGATTTGCTCAAAGCACTCTAATTCAGAGAGGGCGTAGAAATGGGCATTACCGGTAATTTCACTGTGCACCAAAGCTCCACCTAAATCTTCTTGGGAAATTTCTTCACCCAACACTGATTTAATTACTTCGGGGCCTGTAATGAACATTTTAGAAATGTTCTCTACCACAAACACGTAGTCGGTAAGGGCAGGGGAGTAAACAGCTCCTCCGGCGCAAGGGCCGAGGATAACTGAAATTTGAGGAATAACACCGCTGGATAAAGTATTGCGGAAAAAGATTTCTCCATAACCTGCCAGTGAGTTCACACCTTCTTGTATACGGGCTCCGCCTGAGTCGTTGATGCCGATCAGGGGAATACGCATACGTAGTGCATAATCCATCATTTTTACAATTTTACGCGCATGCATAGAGCCGAGGGAACCACCGGCTACTGTAAAGTCTTGTGCATAAATAGCTACCGAGCGACCATGGATAGTACCCGTACCAATGATGACACCATCACCGGCCAATTCTTTCTTCTCCATACCGAACTCACGGGCTTCATGTTCAGCGAACAAATCATACTCATGAAATGAGTTTTTGTCCAATAAACTGTTAATGCGTTCGCGAGCGGAAAGTTTTCCCATGGCTTTTTGCTTGGCTAAGGCTTGTTCGCCTCCGCCCAGCTCAGCTTTTACGCGCTTAGCATTCAACTCTTCATTTAGATTTCCTAAATTTTCCATAATTTTAATTAGTTTATACTTAGGTTTCCCCATTTTTACTAATGGGAGTGCAATGATAGGAATTTTTTGTGGAAGGAAAGAAAAAATGATTATATTTGTAAGTTAATGTTAAAAACTTTATATCTATGAAACAATATATATGTCTCATCTTCACTTGTTTATTGTTCTTTGCAAATTGTTATGCACAGGACATCAAATTGCCTGCACCTAAAATAGATGGTGGAATGCCTCTTATGCAGGCACTTAACAAGCGTCAAACCTCCAGGTCTTTCTCTTTCAAAGAGTTAGATAAACAAACGCTTTCTAACCTTTTATGGGCAGCTAATGGCTTCAACCGCAGTGATAAACGCACTGCTCCTACGGCTAGTAACCGTCAGGAACTGGAAATTTATGCGGTAATGGCTTCCGGAAGCTATTGGTATGATGCTAAAAACAATACTTTAGTGCAAAAAGTGAAAGGTGATATACGCGCAGTGACCGGTAAGAACGAGTTTGTAGGCGGTGCACCGCTAAATATTATCATTATTGCCGACACCGAAAAACAAGCCAATAAAGAATACCACTATATTGATGCCGGTTATATTTCGCAAAATATCTATTTGTTCTGTGCTTCCGAGGGCTTATCCACAGTGGTGCGTGCTATGATTGACCGCGAAGCGCTGGCCAAGGCCATGAAGTTAACCGACAAGCAGGTGGTAGTAGTTGGACAAACAGTGGGCTTTCCCAAATAATTACGAATTACAAATTACGAATTACGGGTGGACACACTTGCGTATTCGTAATTAAGTTCGTAATAAAAAATAAATTCGTAATTTTTAATTCGTAATTCGTAATTGACCATGACTGATAAATTCGTACATCGCCATAACGGCCCTCGTGAATGTGAAGTTCAACAAATGTTGCAAGCTGTTGGTGTAAAATCAATAGATGAGCTGATCAATCAAACCGTTCCTGCCAACATACGTTTGAAGCAGGAATTGGAGTTAGATGCTCCTGTGAGCGAATATGAGTATTTAAAGAATATAAAAGCAATAGCTGCCAAAAATAAAAATTTCCGCTCATTTATTGGTATGGGCTGGTATGGCACGGCTACACTGCCGGTGGTATTACGGAATGTGTTTGAGAACCCCGCCTGGTACACCTCATATACTCCTTATCAAGCTGAAATTTCACAAGGCCGTTTGGAAGCATTGTTAAATTTCCAAACTATGGTGATGAGCCTTACAGGTTTTCAAATTGCTAACTGTTCCCTGCTTGATGAAGGTACTGCAGCAGCTGAAGCTATGAAAATGATGTACGACCTGCGCTCACGTGATGCCGTAAAAGCAGGGAAAAACATTTTGTTTGTTGATGAAAATATTTTTCCGCAAACTTTTGATGTGTTGGTTACCCGTGCCGCACCGCTCGAAATAGAAATAGTAAAAGGGAAATTTGACACTTATCAATTTGCTGAAAAATGTTTTGGTGCGGTAGTACAGTACCCCGCAGCTAATGGTGCAGTGTGTGATTATACTGCTTTCTGTGCCAAAGCGCATGAGCAGGGCATATTGGTTACTGCAGCGTGTGACATTTTAGCTTTAGCCGTATTGAAAGAACCTGCCGCCTGGGGTGCAGACATAGCTGTGGGCAGCACGCAACGCTTCGGTATTCCCATCGGCTTTGGTGGGCCTTCAGCTGCCTATTTTGCCACGAAAGACGAATATAAACGCAATATTCCCGGCCGTATTATCGGCGTGTCGGTAGACCGTCTTGGTAACACCGCACTGCGTATGGCTTTGCAAACACGTGAACAGCATATCAAGCGTGAGAAAGCCAGCTCCAACATTTGTACCTCGCAGGCATTGATGGCTACCATGGCCGGTATGTATGCCGTTTATCATGGCGCCGAAGGCCTGCAACGCATAGCCAATCATGCCCATAAATATGCTGCCATCGTAGCCGAAAAACTAAAAGCAGCCGGATACACTTTAGGTGCAGAGCAATTTTTTGATACCATTGAGGTGAAAGGTGTAAATGTTGAAGATATAAAAAAGAAATCTTTAGCTAAAGGGATGAATTTCTTTTACCCTTCAAAAGACCTTGTTCGCATTAGTTTTGACGAAGTCACCACATGTGATGAAGGGCAAGCTATTATGGAAATTTTCGGTGCCAAAAAAGAATGCACTTGTTCCGATATAGCCAAAAGCCTGGGAATGCCGCGCGAATCAGCTATTCTTACTGAAAAGGTATTTCGTGCCAATCGTTCCGAAACGGAGATGATGCGTTACATTAAAAAATTAGAGCGTCGTGATATCTCTTTAGCACACTCTATGATCTCATTAGGTTCATGTACCATGAAACTTAATGCTGCTGTGGAGATGTTACCCTTGAGTTGGCCTGAATTTGCCAATGTGCATCCTTATGCTCCTGCTGATCAAACCGAAGGTTATCTACAACTAATTAAGGAATTGGAACATGACCTGGCCGTGATTACGGGCTTTGAAACGGTGTCCGTACAACCTAACTCCGGCGCAGCCGGCGAGTATGCAGGCTTGATGGTTATCCGCGCTTACCATACGGCTAACGGTAATGAGCATCGTAATGTGGTGCTTATTCCCACCTCTGCACACGGTACTAATCCCGCCAGTGCCAGTTTGGCCGGCATGCAAATAGTGTTGGTGAGTTGTGACGATAAGGGAAACATCAATGTTGACGACCTGCGTACAAAAGCCGAACAGCACAAAGACAACCTTTCCTGCTTTATGATCACCTATCCTTCTACCCACGGTGTATTTGAAAGCCGTATCTGTGAAATGATGGATATTATTCACAAGAACGGTGGACAGGTATATATGGACGGTGCTAACATGAATGCGCAGGTAGGCTTGACCAACCCCGGATTTATTGGTGCTGACGTTTGCCATTTGAATTTACATAAAACCTTTGCCATGCCCCACGGCGGTGGTGGTCCCGGTGTAGGGCCTATTGGCGTAGCTAAGCATTTGACACCTTTCCTTCCCTCGCATAGTGTGGTAAAAATTGGCGGCGATAAGGCTATACATGCTGTATCTTCTTCTCCTTACGGTAGCGCTATGGTGCTGCCTATTACCCATGCTTATATCAAGCTCCTGGGTGCCGAAGGACTTAAAGCTGCCACCGAACTGGCTATTTTGAATGCCAACTACCTGTCAGCTAAATTGAAAGCCCAGTACAGCACCTTATATACCGGTGAAACCGGTCGTGTAGCCCATGAATGCATTATTGACGTGCGTAACTTTAAAAAAGAATATGGCGTTGATGCTACAAATATAGCTAAGCGACTGATGGACTTTGGTTTCCATGCACCTACACTCTCTTTCCCCGTTCCTGACACCTTAATGGTTGAACCTACTGAAAGTGAGTCGTTAGCGGAGCTTGATCGTTTTATCCAAACCATGATTACCATTAAAGAGGAATGTGAGGCTATTAAGTCGGGACAGCTTGATGCTGAGGATAATCCTGTTAAAATGGCGCCTCATACTGCTGTTGAGGTAGCAGGCAATGAGTGGAACCATAAATATTCGCGTACGCAGGCTGCTTATCCCCTGGCGTGGATTGCCGACAATAAGTTTTGGCCTCATGTAGCCCGTGTGGATAATGGTTATGGCGACCGTAACTTGCAGTGTTCCTGTGATCCCATAGAAAATTACTTGTAAATAAGTTTTTTTTACTACCTTTGCCGCTTCGTTTAATTATTAGATAGATGACAAAACACAACATCATGCGTGAACGTTTCGCGCAGTATCGTGAACCCCAAGCAGTACAAGCCACCGGTTTATATCCCTACTATCGTGCCATTGAGTCTGAGCAAGATGCCGAAGTAACTATAAACGGCAAGAAAGTGTTGATGTTTGGCTCCAACAGCTATTTGGGCCTAACCAATCACCCGAAAGTTAAAGAGGCAGCTATTGAGGCCATTAAGAAATATGGTACCGGTTGTGCCGGCTCTCGCTTTTTGAACGGCACACTGGATATTCATATTGAACTGGAAAACCGCTTAGCCCAATTTGTGGGTAAAGACGGCGCTTTAGTTTACAGTACCGGATTTCAAGCCAATCTTGGAGCTATTCCTTCCGTTACTTTCCGCAACGATTATATTATTCTTGATGAGCTAGACCACGCTTCAATTATAGAAGGTGCACGCCTTTCATTTGCTAAAACTTTAAAGTTTAAGCACAATGATATGGAATCACTCGAAAAAACATTGCAACGCTGTGAGCCTGAAGCATTGAAATTGATAGTGGTGGATGGTATTTTCAGCATGGAAGGTGATATAGCCAACCTGCCTGAAATTACACGTTTGGCCGAAAAATACAATGCTAACGTAATGGTTGACGATGCCCATTCTTTGGGCGTAATCGGCAAAAACGGTAGTGGCGCTTCTTCGCATTTCGGACTTTCCGATAAGGTAGATATCATTGTGGGTACTTTCAGCAAGTCACTTGCTTCTATTGGTGGTTTTGTGGCAGCCGATGCGGATACCATCAACCTCATCAAACATACTTCACGCTCCCTGATTTTCAGCGCCAGTATTACGCCGGCCTCTGCTGCCAGCGCGCTGACCGCATTGGATATCATGATTAACGAGCCGGAACGTATTGAACAATTGTGGGCTAACACCCGCTTCTGTTTAGAAGGCTTCCGTAACATGGGCTTTGACATAGGACATACTACATCACCCATTATTCCCCTGTACATTCGCGATAACCATAAAACCTTCCTCTTTACCCACATGGCATTTGAAGAAGGCTTGTTTGTCAACCCCGTTGTGTCGCCTGCGGTAAATAATGAATCAACGCTAATACGTTTTTCTTTGATGGCTACACACAAACAGCCTCAACTGGAAGTGGCATTAGAGAAAATGCAAAAGATAGCCCGCAAACTCGAAATTATTAAATAAATTTCTGCACTATGATAAGCATCAAAGAGGTAAGCACATCTAAAGAACTTAAGCAGTTCATTAAATTTCCCTTTGAGCTTTACAAGGGACACCCCTTCTGGGTGCCACCTTTAATGGCTGATGAAAAGAAAACTTTATCTAAGGAAACTAATCCTTCTTTTGATAATAACAACTGCGAGGCTGCCTATTTCCTAGCTTATAAAGACAATAAGATTGTTGGCCGCATTGCCGGTATTATCAGTCACCGCGCCAACGAAAAATATAAAGATAAATTCACCCGCTTTGGCTGGGTTGATTTTATTGACGATTACGAAGTGTCCGGTGCACTCTTTAAAGCTGTTGAGAATTGGGGGAAAAGCAAAGGGATGAACGGTGTGCAAGGCCCTATGGGCTTTACCGATTTTGACTCGGAAGGCATGTTGGTAGAAGGCTTTGACCATTTGCCTCCCATTATTAGCCCTTACAACTACCCATATTACCCCGTACATCTCGAAAAACATGGCTATAATAAAAAAGTTGACTGGCTACAATATCGTTTCAACGCTTCACAGGACGTGCCTGAAAAGGTAGAACGTATCAATAAATTAATAGCAGAGAAATATAAGCTGAACGTTCATGTATTTAATAAACGCAAAGACGTAATGTCTTATGCACACAAGTTTTTTGATACCATGAATGACGCTTTTGACCAGGGTGGTATTTATGGTTTTGTTAAGCTGCTACCTCGTCAAATTGATTATTATATTAAATCATATTTGGCATTCGTACGTCCCGAACTCGTTTGCTTTATTGTTGATCAAAATGATGACGTTGTGGGCTTCGGACTCAGTATGCCTACCTTGTCGCGTGCTTTCCAGAAAGCTAAAGGGAAACTTTTCCCCTTCGGGTTTATTCATATTCTGCGTGCCTTGAACAAATATTCAGAGATAGATTTATACGTTAATGGCGTTCACCCCGACTGGCAAAACAGAGGTATTCATTCGCTCTACTATGTAGCCATGAATAACTCCTACATCAAGCACAATGTGAAAATAGCTATCTCCTCCTCGCAGTTGGAAACCAATACCAATGCGGTGGGTATATGGGATAACTATGAAAAAGAATTTCTGTTCCGCACCCGCTGTTTCATTAAAGAAAATATTTAATCATGGTTTTAAGCCTGAAAAAAATCTACCCTATTGAAGGGCTGACTTTGCTTTATACACTATTCACCGCCCTCTATATGATAGCGTGGCCGGGCGCTACCGATGCCGGTGTTTTATTGCAATTGTTAGGAATACGTTTGTTGGTGGTTGTAGCTATTGTCTTGTTGTTGCAATTTCCGGTAAGTAAAATCACCGCTTTTGTGCGACAAATATGGCCCTTGGCTTTTATCATCTATTGGTATCCGGAGACCTATTACATACATAGTTGCTTCTTCGGAAACCTTGATGGCTTTTTCATGCAGTTGGACGCCAGTTGGTTCGGTTGTCAGCCGGCCTTGGCGTTTAGTCGTATCATGCCTTGGTATTGGATGAATGAGCTGATGAATTTTGCTTATCTTTCCTACTATTTCATTATTGCCGGAACCGTATTGTACTTGTATTTACAAGATGCTGTAAACGGATTTAAAGCGGCCTTCATTTTGATGTCGTCTTTCTTTATTTATTATATATTGTTTATCTTGATACCGGTAATGGGGCCTCAGTTCTACTGGCCTTCTCCGGAAAACAGCATACCTTACACAGTGCCATTCCGCGCTACCATGTGCTTCCTGCAGTCGATGGGAGAGAAGCCCACCGGTGCTTTCCCCAGTTCGCATGTAGGCATTACCACCGTATGTATGTTCATCTTATTTTTTCAGAACGGGAAAAAATTATTTTATTGGTTTTTACCTTTAGCTATACTGCTTATTGCTTCTACCGTTTATATTAAAGCCCACTATTTGGTAGATGTTATTGGTGGTCTGTTCACCGCGCCGCTGCTGTATTGGCTGAGTGTGAAGGTGTGGGAAAATAGATGAAGATGTTGATAAAATCTGTCGGAAATATGGTATATTATAAATCCCTTAAGTTTATTCCTTTGTCTTTTGCAATAATTTTTTTGCGAACCTCTATACTTTTAAGCCGTTGGTTGATCCAACTATCTGAATAACCTTTATTATGGTAATATTCCATGAGGCGTTCAATTCCTAATTCCGGGTCATCAATTTCGTTCAATCGTTCTCTGGCTAATTGTGAAAGCCATAATTTAAACGGTTCCGCTTTAGGCGATGGAATAGATTGTATTAATCGAAAAAGCTGTTCGGTATCAGCAACATCTGTATTATAAAACTTGCCATCGGAGGATTGCATTTTGAGTTGTCCGATTTTTTCGGACAACTCACTGCCTTCTACTTGTAATTTATGTTTTAAATCATCCCAGTATTTTCGCGGGCGATTACTTCCGGTTAGTACTTTGATTACATCTACAATAGAAATATACCATTTTTCATGTTCGCTGTCCCATACGGAACGAACCTGACTGTTTTCAAATAACTGTACGTTAGAATTTTTCATATTAAGAGTAGCGGGTTAATATTATTTTACAAAAATAATAATTTTTCCGAAATATCTCAAAAAATACTTATCTTTACATTATGATAGCATATAAAACCATAGGAATTGCCGCCGATCATGCCGGCTTTGAACAAAAAGAATTTCTTAAAGGCTACCTGCAACAGCAAGGTATAACCGTGAAAGATTTTGGTACCCACTCTGAAGATAGTATGGACTATCCTGATGTGGCGCATCCCTTAGCCCACGCGGTGGAGAATGGCGATGTGGAAATGGGTATAGGCCTTTGTGGTTCAGGACAAGGTATGGCCATGACCCTCAATAAGCATGCCGGTATACGCGCTGCTTTATGTTGGTCGCCGGTGATTGCCCGCCTCACCCGCAATCATAATAATTCTAATGTTTTGGTATTACCTGCCCGCTTTATTGATAATGCTACAGCGCAGGAGATAGTGCAACAATTCCTCACCGCACCCTTTGAGGGGGGGCGGCATGAACGCAGAATAGAAAAAATTAATGAACAGTGAATAACTAACAATGAACAATGAGCTGATTATTCACTATTCATTGTTCATTATTCATTTATTTATGTCAAGAAAACTACTAAACAGTGAACTCTCCCGCTTAACTCCGCAAGCTTTCAAAGAATCGGAGAAAGCTCCCTTAGTGTTGGTGTTGGATAATGTTCGCAGTCAACATAATATTGGCGCCGCTTTCCGTACTGCCGATGCTTTTCGCGTCGCTAAAATTTACCTTTGTGGCATTTGTGCCGTTCCCCCCACCGCTGAAATACACAAATCAGCCCTCGGTGCAGAGGATATTGTTGAGTGGCAATATGAAAACGACACTTTGGAGGCATTGCGCCAATTGAAAGTAGCCGGATATACACTTGTAGCGGTAGAGCAGGCAGAACATGCTATTATGTTAAATGATTTTAAGCCGCAACCGGCACAAAAATATGCCCTTATTTTTGGGAATGAGGTGAAAGGAGTGCAGCAACCGGCAGTTGATCTGTGTGATATGGTACTGGAGATTCCCCAGCATGGCACTAAGCACTCATTGAACGTTTCGGTCAGCATAGGCATTATTTTATGGGATATAGTCGCTAAATTGAGATAAGTTTACTATTTTTGCATAGCAAACATTTCACACGCTATGCTCAAACAAGTATTTCAACAGTCGCTACAACAGAAACTCTCCCCAAAACAGATAGTGGTGGTACGTCTCTTGCAATTGCCTATTGTAGAGCTGGAGCAGAGAGTGGAGGCTGAGTTGGAAGAAAATCCTGCCCTGGAAGAGATAGAAAGCAGGGAAGATGAAAGTGGTAACATCACCATTGATGACTATGTGAATAGCGAGTCGTCCTATAAATCATACAACTCATATTCTTCTTCCTCTTCATCTATGACCGACTTTCCCACCTTGTCGGTAAAAGAAACTTTACAAGAACAGCTTGAGTCGCAATTGGCGTACACCGAGTTAAATGAACGTCAGTATGCACTGGCTCTTTTTCTTATACGCAGTTTGGAAACTGATGGATACCTGCGCCGTGAACTTTCGGCATTGGTTGATGATATCGCTTTTCGTTTAAATATTGATACTGACGAGCAAGAGTTGGACACGCTGCTCAAATTCATACAAGAATTTGATCCGGCAGGTATTGCTGCCCGTAGCTTACAGGAATGCTTGCTTATCCAGCTAAAGCGAAAAAACTCCACTCCGGCAGTTGAGGCGGCTATAGCTATATTAACTTCTCAGTTTGAAAATTTTGGCCGGAAGGCGTATGAACAAGTAAAAGAGGAACTAGGCCTCAATGATAAAAGCTTTGACGAGGCAAAAAAAGTTATAGTTCATTTGAATCCTAAGCCCGGAGCAGATACTGATGCGGTAGAAGACCGTTCAATTCAAGTTGTTCCCGACTTTTTTTTGGAGATAAAAAATGGCGAGTTTAATTTGATATTACCCCGTTATTCTGTCCCGGAACTTAAGATCAGTAAGCGTTATGAAAATTTACTGAAACAAGAGGAGAAATTAAAGGATAAAGACACACTAGCTTTTCTTCGTCAAAAAATAGAAGCTGCCAAGTGGTTTATAGAAGCCCTGCAACAGCGTCGTGACACTTTGATGCGAACCATGCAGACAATCTTGGACTATCAGCGCGACTATTTTTTAGAGGGAGATGAAAATCTTCTTCGTCCCATGGGCTTAAAGCATGTGGCTGCAGCGACCGGATTGGATATCTCTACCATTTCAAGGGTAGTGAACAGCAAATATATTCAAACACATTTTGGCATTTTTGCGCTTAAGCAATTCTTCACCGAGGCCGCTACCAATGAATCTTCCGGCGAAACAGTATCTGTTCGTAATGTAAAAAAATTGTTGGCAGAAATAATTGAAAAAGAAGAGAAAGAAAAACCTTTATCAGATGAGGCACTCCAAGCAGAGATGTCAAAACAAGGATTTTATTTGGCGCGCCGTACTGTTACAAAATATCGGGAACAACTCAAAATCCCTACTTCAAGAGAAAGGAGAAACGAGTATAAGGCTACTTCCTTGTAGGCACTATTTCCAGCCAATACCCATCGGGGTCGGCAATGAAATAAATACCCATAGTGGGATTTTCATAACAAATACAATTCATCTCTTGGTGTAGCTGATGGGCTGCCTCAAAATCTTTGGCGCGGAAAGCCAGATGAAATTCGTTATCACCCAGGTTATACGGACGTTCCCAATCACGCAGCCAGGTTAATT
Source organism: Bacteroidales bacterium (assembly GCA_031556695.1). Lineage (GTDB taxonomy): Bacteria > Bacteroidota > Bacteroidia > Bacteroidales > UBA932 > UBA932. The sequence goes on from JAVBSQ010000060.1 coordinate 12,280, forward strand.
CCAGTTGGTGTTGCGATTGGTTGTCACCTAAGAATACAAGGATAAAACTACCGTCAGCAGCTTCCTTGCGGCGCATTTCCTCCAAACCCAGTGCTTTCTTATAAAAAGCTAAACTCTTGTCCAGGTCGCGGACATTGAAGTTATTATGTACAAATTGAAAGTTGTGACTCATCGTAATTCGTAATTTGTAATTGATTACAGCTTGTGTCCAAATGCTAAATCGCCCGCATCGCCCAATCCCGGTACTATGTATGATTGATCTGTTAGCTCTGGATCTACTTCGCCCAACCATAAAGTTACACCTTCTTTCGGCAGGCTGTTTTGGAGATGCTCCACGCCGCGCCTGCTGGCGATAGGACAAACAATATGTGTATGTAGCGGTGTTCCCCGTTGCATCAGACTGTTGTACGTTAAAATAATAGATGACCCTGTAGCCAACATCGGATCCATCAGTATAACCACTTTTCCCGAGAGGTCGGGTGAAGATACATAATCAGACTGTATGTCGAATTTTTGATGGTCTGCGCCATACTTACGATAAGCACCTATGAAAGCATTTTCAGCCCTGTCGAAATAATTCAGAAAACCCTGGTGTAAGGGAAGGGCAGCACGCAATACCGTAGCTAATACAACAGTTGCCGGAGCCAGCGCTTGCTTGGCTACACCTAGAGGTGTATCTATGTTAACTGTTTTGTATTCAAGTGTTTTGCTTATTTCCAAGGCGAAAATTTCACCTATGCGTTCCATATTGCGTCGAAACCGCATACTGTCTTTTTGAATATCCTTGTCACGTAATTCGGCAATAAACCGGTTTAGTAAAGAAGGTTTTTCGGTCAGGACGTATTGTTGCATAATCTTGGATATTTCCGCAAATATATGGTTTTTTATCGAAGTTCTAAAAAAATTGTTAAATTTGTCGGGATAATCATCATATAATATGCGGTTGGTAAGCGCTATCATTTTATATCCACTGAGTCTCCTCTACGCCTTTGTAGTAGGGGTGCGCAATAAATTGTATGATTGGAATATTTTTAAATCCACAGAATTTAAGTTGCCGGTAGTAGCTGTGGGCAATATTACTGTTGGTGGAACCGGAAAGACACCGCATACCGAACTCTTGGTTTCGCTTTTGCATGATAAAGTGGTTACCGCTATATTATCGCGCGGCTACAAGCGTAAATCGAAAGGTTTTCGCTATGTGGAAACTACGGACAATGTGGATGCGGTGGGCGATGAGCCCCTGCAAATGAAACGTAAATACCCTAAAGTTACCGTAGCTGTTGATGCCAATCGTGTAGCCGGTATACAGCGTTTGGAGAAAGAAATAGATCACTTGGGCGTGGTTATTTTAGACGATGCCTACCAACATAGAAAGGTGCGGCCATCATTATCTATTCTCCTCGTTGATTATACCCGTCCCATCACAGAAGACCACTACCTCCCTTTCGGTGAGTTGCGTGATAATGTTGGCCAAAAGCGCAGAGCAGATCTTGTGATTGTTACCAAGTGTCCTTTAAATATGAGGCCGATTGAGCAGCGGGTGATGACAAAAAAAATGAATCTTTATCCTTATCAATATTTATACTTTACCGGATTGGATTATGGTTTGCCTCTTCCTGTATTTTCGGCAACAGCACAGCTACCCATCACTATAAAAGATATTATTGTATTAACCGGAATAGCCAGTCCGCAGCCATTCATTGAGCATCTGGAGACCTTCAGCCGTGTGCTGGAGCATTACAGTGTTCCGGATCATCATGCTTTTACAAAAAAAGATATTGACCGCTTGAATACTTTAGTGGCCAGGCACCCGGGAGTTCCGGTATTTACTACAGAAAAAGATGCCCAGCGTTTACGTATGGCACAAGGCTGTAGTGATGAATTGAAGCAACGTTTATTTTATATTCCGATAAAAGTAGTTTTCTTGTCGACAGCAGAAGAAGCGCGATTCAATAAATTTATTGCCGGTTATATTCAGAAGAATAAGCGTAACACTATATTACATCGATAATTTAGGATACCGCCACTTTTCTGCTTATTACTACTTTAATTGACTTTGGTACTAAATCAAAGGTAAAAGGAGAGAAGCCCATAGCTTCGCCGTCAATTTCTATGGGGCTTTCGGGACGGGTTTCCACAACAATATGCTTACCTTGTGCTGACAATACCTTCGAATAATTATATAATTTTCCATTATAAAGCTTGGCAAAATGCCGCAGCACACTTAATTTATTCACCCGTTTGATAACCGTAACGTCAAATAACCCGTCGTCCATCACTGCATTTGGCATCTGAATCATTCCTCCGCCATTGTATTTTCCTATACCTAAAGCGGCACTGAATACGGCATTGTCAAAGAAAACTTCTCCGTCTATGCTTATTTTAAAATGCTTGGAACGATAATTAAACAGCTCTTTAAGCGTACTCTTTATATATAGGCGTTTCCCCCAACGCCCTTCGTCCTTTAAGCGGTTAAAGCGCCGGTTAACCATAGCATCAAAACCCATACCTGCCGCATTAGCCATGTAGCGTTGGTGTTTAATCCTGGTTTCATGGTAAGTAATCAGTCCTACATCTTGTAGTACGGTATGTTCTTCTACTAATGATAATACGGCATCAGAATAGGTTTTGGGAATGCCGAACATACGCATCCAGTCGTTGCCTGTTCCTGCCGGAATTACCGCCAAAGAAATGGCTGTGGTAGGCACTTCTTTCTGAATAAAGATGCCGTTGACTACTTCGTTCACTGTACCGTCACCTCCAATAGCCACTAATTTTCTGTAGCCGTCATTAATGGCTTTTACGGCCAATTCTACAGCATGGTATTTATGTTCGGTGAATACACAGCTGAAATCCAGGCCATTATGATTCATTTGATTCGATATAATTGGCCAATCCCTTAATCCGTGTCCTCGCCCTGCCTTGGGATTTACAATCACCATCCAGCCATTTTTAGTCATTTTGCTCATTTGGCACAATATTTGTTGCAAACTTAAATAAAAATCTTTATATTTGTAAGGTTCTAGTTTGTAAATTTGTGAGCAGAAAACAATTTTTATCTCTTTTGGCAGTTTTTATAGTTGCTTTTTTCTCCCTTTCATCAGTGAAAGGAGGAGGATGTGGTGCTATTTGTATTGTTAGCCAAACGGAGCTGAATGCGGTGAATGGCAAAACAAACAGCAATATTGAATCAGGCTTACAGTCTTTTAACCTCAATAACCATCAAAGAAGTGTCAAGAATAACCGTTCTGAAGAAGAAACACTACGGGAGCGCCTGGTTGTTGATGATTTATTTGCTTATAATAATCTGCGTATAGAGCAGTCGGTAGAAAATTATCTGATATTCTATGCCGAATCACTCACCTTCCGTCCTCAGGAATTCTTATCCCTTCGAAGATTGAACATTTGAAAATTCAATTTACTATTATTTGAATCTTTAAATTTTTTAATCTTTAAATCATTACATTATGTTTCCCGTAATTCTTAGCACTCTTGCCATGATGGCCGGTGCATTCATTATAGGTTTTGCTGTAGCTTACCTTATCAAGTTTATCAGTTTATCACTGAATTTTATTGAGAATTTTTCTTTAAAGCATACTATCTTACTCTATAAACGATTCTATAGTATTCGTAAAATTCACGAATATAATATCCAACAAGCTTTGCAAACACTGCAGTCAAACATGAAAGATGACATGTTGGATTATTTTTATCCCAATAAAGACAAGGTCCGTAAAGAAATGAATACACAAGAAGAAACAAATATAATATTCAGCTACCATGGAAACCGTTGATATTGGCAAGCTCTTTCAGGGTATATCCACCCTCGTTCAATCGGATAGTACAATTCTTATTGCTCGTATAGGCTTGATTTTCTTAGGTATTCTTTTAGTCTATTTAGGACGGAAAGGCGTATTGGAACCCTTGGTGATGATTCCTATGGGTTTGGGTATGGCTGCTATTAACGCCGGTGTGCTTTTCATGCCGGACGGTAGTCAGGGTAACCTTTTTGTTGACCCTATGGAAGCCGACCCCATACGTTTAATAGATGTGATGCAGATAGATTTTCTACAACCTTTGTATACACTCATGTTCAGCAACGGTTTGATAGCTTGTTTTATTTTTATGGGTATTGGCGTACTCTTAGATGTAGGCTATTTACTTCAACGTCCCATTATGTGTATGTTTATTGCCTTATGTGCCGAGTTGGGAACATTCCTCACACTTCCTATTGCCCATGCTATGGGACTGAGTTTGCGCGATAGTGCGTCCATCGCCATGGTAGGTGGTGCAGACGGCCCTATGGTACTCTTTACCTCTCTCTCGCTCTCTAAAGATCTTTTTGTCCCCATTACTGTGGTAGCCTACCTCTACTTGGGATTAGCTTATGGCGGTTACCCTTATTTGGTGAAATTAATGGTGCCTAAAAAATTACGCGCCATTAAAATGGAAAGAAAGAAAAAGCCGAAACAATACAGTTCCGGCACTAAGCTTACTTTTTCTGTCGTACTATGTACCGTACTGTGTTTCCTCTTCCCCGTGGCTGCGCCTCTTTTCTTCTCCCTTTTCATCGGAGTAGCTGTTCGTGAGTCGGGAATGAAGCATGTTATCGACTTTATAGGTGGTCCTTTGCTTTATGGCTCTACCTTCTTCCTCGGAATATTGTTAGGCGTATTGTGTGAAGCACACTTATTGCTTGATCCTAAAATATTAATCCTCTTAGTCCTTGGTATTTTAGCCCTTCTCCTTTCCGGTATTGGCGGGATTTTGGGTGGTTATGTTATGTACTTTGTGACCAAAGGAAACTTTAACCCCGTAATTGGCATTGCCGGCGTGAGCTGTGTGCCCACCACGGCTAAAGTAGCGCAAAAGATTGTAGGTAAGGATAATTCCGCATCTATGATACTTCCTGAAGCTTTGGGAGCGAATATCTCCGGAGTGATTACAACAGCAATTATTACAGGGATTTACATCACTTTGATACCAATGATTGAAAAAATGATTCCCTAAAATCCGTATTTCTTGTAAAGATTTCGTAAATTTGCAGATTATATTACTGCAAAACATACGATAAAATGGGAAAAATCATAGCGATAGCCAATCAGAAAGGTGGTGTGGGAAAAACAACCACAGCGATTAACCTCGCGGCCAGCTTGGCGGTGTTGGAGAAAAAAGTGCTGTTGGTAGATGCGGATCCTCAAGCTAATGCCACTTCCGGCTTAGGTTTTGATGTTAACAATATGCAGGGTGATACCGTGTACGAATGCCTTATTGGCCAAACTGAGGTCTCAAAAGCAGTATTAACCACTGAGATTAAAGGCTTGCATTTGCTGCCTTCACATATTGATTTGGTGGGTGCGGAAATTGAAATGCTGCAAATGACCGATCGTGAACAAGTGCTGAAAAAGGCCTTGGAGCCGGCTACTAAAAAATATGATTATATTATTGTTGATTGTTCTCCTTCATTAGGCTTGATTACAGTAAATGCCCTCACTGCCGCTCACTCTGTAATCATTCCCGTGCAGTGTGAGTTTTATGCCTTGGAAGGTTTGGGCAAGCTCCTTAACACCATTAAAATTGTGCAGAACCGTCTGAATCCCACATTGGCTATTGAAGGTTTCCTACTCACCATGTATGATGCACGCCTGCGCTTAGCTAATCAGGTGGTAGAAGAAGTGCGTCGACACTTCCCCGAAATGGTATTCCAGGTTATTATTCAACGAAACGTGAAATTAAGCGAGTCCCCTTCTTATGGCAAACCTGTAATTCTTTATGATGCTGCCTCTATTGGGTCTAACCAATACCTGAGTTTAGCAAAAGAAGTACTGCAAAACAACGAAAAAAAGAATATTCAAGCCTAATTTAAAATAAGATGACAAAAAAAGCGGTATTAGGAAGAGGGCTTGGCGCCTTAATGGGTGATGCAGCGGTAGTCAACCAACGTGAACGTGTTGAACGTCCCGTGGAAACACCGGTACAACCCGAAGAAGGAGTTACCGAACTCAAGATATCAGATATAGCACCCAACCCCAATCAGCCCCGTGTACATTTTGATGATGAGGCTCTGCATGAACTTTCTGAGTCAATCAAAGCTGTGGGACTAATACAACCCATCACAGTACGTGAGTTAGCTTCCGGACAATACCAAATTATCAGCGGTGAACGCCGCTATCGTGCTTCTAAATTAGCCGGACTCAAACGTATTCCCGTATATATCCGTACCGCCGACGATAAGGAACTCTTGGAAATGGGTCTTATCGAAAATATACAACGCGAAGATTTAGATGCTATAGAAATCGCCATCAGTTTTCAACGCCTGATGGACGAATGCGAACTTACACAAGAACTCTTGAGTGAACGTGTAGGAAAAAAACGTGCTACCGTAGCCAACTATCTTCGTTTACTCCGTTTGCCCGCTGAAGTACAACTCTTCATTCGCGAACGCAAACTCTCTATGGGGCATGCCCGTGCTATTGTTGCTCTAGCCGACGAAAAATTGCAATTGAAAATTGCCCGCAAAACAATAGATGAAGAACTCTCCGTTCGTCAGGTGGAAGAAATCATCAAAAAAAGCACGCAACTACCCGCCGAGAAACCTGCACCCGTAGCAGAACAAGAACTTCCGGATGATTATTTCCGTTTAATTGAACTTCTGGGAGTATACTTCAATAACAACATCAATGTTAAACGCACTGAAAAAGGTGATGGAAAAATCACCATTCATTTTAACAATGATGAAGAAGTTGCTCGCTTTATCAATCAACTTAGCGCTCACGCTTAGGCTTAACTTTGAAGTGAAGAAATACATCCTGCTCATATTTTTGCTCCTCACCGGAATTTGTGCTCAAGCTCAGTTTCGTACGGCACCGGCACAGGCAGCAAAACCTTTGGGTAAAAATTGGTGGTACGGGCTTACCGGTCGCGATTCCCTTAGTGTCGCACGTGTGTGGTCCGGCTCTTTGTTTATGCCCGGATATGCACAGCTTTACAATCATGACTACTGGAAACTTCCTGTCCTTTATGGTGGTATTGGTGGATTGATATACGGCGGTTACAGAAATAACATGAATTATCTCGACACTGGTGATGATCGTTATGAAACAAATCGTAACCTCTGCTACATAGGTGCCGGAGTCTTATATTGGGCAGCGCTTCTTGATGGTGTGGCTTCTTATAAAACACCCAAACGCTATGTGCCTTCAAGAGCCACTATATATTCTGTTTTATTGCCCGGCTTGGGACAATTCAACAATGAACATTATTGGAAGATACCTATCGTTTATTTAGGTCTTGCTTTCGGTGCATATTGGATCGATTATAACAACACCCAGTACCAACGGTTCCGCAATGCTTACGATGATGTAACCAATGGCCGCCCCGACGAATTTAATGGCCGCTATACCGCCGATAATCTAAAATATTATCGTGACTCTTATCATACCAATCGCGATTATGCATATGTTTATCTTGGCATTTTTTACGTGTTGAATATTATTGACGCCAATGTGTTTTCTCACTTGAAAGCTTTTGATGTGAGTAATAACCTTTCCTTACAAATGCGCCCTACTATTATGTATGATGATATGTTGGCCTCACGTTCATTGCTTCCGGCTTTTGGTGTGAGTTTAAATATGAATATTAAGTAAAAACGAAATAATCAATTATATGAAAAAAAGTGTACTCTTTTGTTTTTTATTGCTAACCTTTGGCCTCTCAGCCCAGGTGAATCGCAGTATGCCGATGAAAGACAGCAGTCTTATTCCCGGAAAAACAACTATTGTTAATGGTGATGAGGTGCTTGATATTGACGAAGGAAATAATATTGATAGCCTTTTATCCATTTGGTATGTTCAACGTGCCTTGCAGGACAGTAATTTTTTATTGTCAAACTCAAACAATTATCCGATGTCGGATTTGCCCGATGAGGTTTATATTGAGCGCTTGAAAGCGTTGCCCTGTCTCATTAATTTGCCATATAATCATGTTGTGCGCAACCAAATTATTTACTACACGCAGCGTATGCCCGAAAAAGCAGAGATGATATTAGGCCTTTCCGAATATTATTTCCCCATGATAGAAGAAATTTTGGACAGCTACGATATGCCGTTGGAATTACGTAACATGGCTGTTATTGAGTCAGCCTTGAACCCGCGCGCCACCTCGCGTGCAAAGGCTAAAGGTTTATGGCAGTTCATGTATGGAACAGCCAAAATTTATAACCTTACCATGAATTCTTTTGTGGAAGAACGTTATGACCCCGTAGCTGCTACCCATGCCGCTGCTCGTCACATGAGGGATTTGTATAATATTTTCGGCGACTGGAGTTTGGCCATTGCAGCCTATAACTGTGGGGCCGGAAATGTGAATAAAGCCATTAGGCGTTCCGGTGGGAAACGTGATTATTGGGATATCTACCCTTATCTTCCCCGTGAAACTCGTGGTTATGTGCCGGCTTTTGCTGCAGCCAATTATTTGCTGACTTACTACAAAGAACATGGGCTTACTCCCAAACGCCTGAATATGCCTTCGCACGTCGATACTTTTATGATTAATAAACCCCTGCATTTTGAACAGGTGGCAGAAGTTGTAGGTATTCCTGTAGATGAACTGCGTAACTACAACCCGCAATATGTATATGATATAGTGCCGGGCAATGAACGCCCCTATATCTTGCGCATTCCCTTTGAGTATACTGCCGCCTTTGCTGAAAAAGAAAAAGAAGTATACTCCTATAAAGACAGCATTTATTTTAATCCTAATATCATTAAACAAATTGCAGGTCGTGGCCGCGGCGCTGCTCCGGCTGCCGGAACAAAAGGTATTCATAGGGTTAGAAGCGGGGAAACACTTTCATCTATAGCCATGCGTTATAATGTTAAGATCAACGACCTGCAATATTGGAACGGTTTGAGTGGGAATACTATCCGCGTTGGACAAAAATTAATGGTGTATGGTAAATCAGCTAAAAATGCCACGGCAAACGAGTCTCGTCCTGCTGCTAAGCGTTCTACAGCCGGACAAGCCAGTGTCGTACATACCGTAAAGAAAGGAGAAACGCTCTGGAGTATATCCCAATTATATGACGATGTTACTTTTTATGACATTCTGAAATTGAATAGTTATAATAAAAACCAGAAAATATATCCGGGTGATAAGGTAAAAATTAAAGCTTAATCCGCAATTGCAACTTAATATCTGTTTGTAGTTTCCCTTCAATAGCTGCAGCCCCACTACTGATGCTCTCCCTGTCGGAATAACGGCTCTGCGCTGCGTGTAGCCATAAATCCCAAAAAATTCCTACTTGCCAGTGCAGGTTGATATACCAGCGTATTCCTTGTCCCGCATAAGCCGGAACGGAAAAAGCACCTGCCACATCACTTTCGTATGCGTAAATTCTGCTGTTCCAGCCTCTCGTATCAAAGAGGGCCAGTCGTGCCGAGCAGTCCAATTTTATTGCCGGTATTTTATGACTGACACTATGGTACAAAGATAAACCAGACTCTCTTGTTCCGTTATCAAAGAACCTTATATCCAACCGGTCTTCCATGCGTAAACCGGGGATTAGTTCGTATTTGATGCCGTAACGCACGCTTGTGCTTTTTTGATTAACTACCGATTTACTGCCTTGTTTTATCTGAAACACCATGCCGGTCTCCGGTGTCAACTGCCATGCTGCCTGCAGATGATAATCCCAACCCGACGAAGGCGCATCAACCCCATAGCGTAACCAGGGGAAAGAAAAAGCATCAACATAGCCAATAATAGTCAATGAAGAAAGAGGTGTCCACTGTAGCGCTGCATACCACCCTTTCTCATTCATTGTTTTACTATTTTCTCCAAAACCTTTGGCATGTGCAGCTACATAATCTATTCCATAATTTCTATATACGCTAGACAATCGAAACTCGTAGGCTAAATCAACAACTACTCCTATCATTGCCGCCATACCTCCGTTGCTGCTTATGGCCGCCTCACCAAACAGGTTGCAGCGTTTCCAAGGGATAGAAAAATCAATACCCGCATTGGCATTTTGGTTCGTGTTTAGTTCAAAAATATTATATGGTTTTACCTCTCGTTTATTTTCTGCATCATAATAATACCACACACCGGTGAATCCAACTTTCAAATACCTCCACGTGCGTGAAATATTTCCTCCTGCCACCAACTCTCCTAAGGTGTGTTTATTCGCCACAGTGCTCGTTGTGTTGTGCAATCCTGATGTCTGCAATGTTTTAAAACCGCCTTCTTCCATTGCGGCATCAATGAATTTATAAGAAAGGAAGGCAGACAGTGACCACCCGGCCCATTCCAACGACGTACCAAGACCCCTGAAAAACCGGTTTTCATCGCTGCCCGTATGTGCTGTAAACCCCCGTTCTTGTTTCTTTGCTCCCAGCACGTTTGCGCTCTTGCGTGTCATCGCACCCGTCCACAGCACCAAGCCCTGTCCGAACTGTGTTTGATAATCGCCCAGCACTACCCGTTTAATGTGTTTGCTCACATCATTCACAACGATATGAAACGAGTAAAAATCGAAACCGTAGGGGTTGTTGTCTTTGAAGAAAGCTTCGCCTGCCCCGTTGGTAGCCGTAAATCCCCATTGCAAATTTTTTCGGTGAGTGTAACGGTAGCGTAAATATAAACTCCATGGAAAACCTAAATAATGTTTGTTGTCCAAGGGCACAAAATCTTGTGCTCCTACTTCATCTTTTATGTAGCCTTTCCTTGTCTCCAACGTATGCGAAGTGCGCATCATCACTTCATGTTTCCCGCCGGAGAAACGGTTCCATATTTTTTCATTTTTATAAGTTGCAAATTCCTGTATCGTGAAGAAGGGCGATAGTTGTTGTGCTATTTGTTCGTTGAATCCGTGTATTAATGCTAACTCATGAATAGAAAATAAAGCGCCGTAATTACTACGGTAGTCGAGCAGGCTCTGCACTTGAAAATCGTTCAACAGCGGGAACTGTCGCAGCTCCGCGGCGGTAGCATTGTTGATGTCCAGTGGGTGCTCTAGGTATTCGGAATAATTATCGAATAATGTAGCGGCCTCTTCCTCGTTCACTTCCTGTACGGCATTTTCTATTATTTGTTGTACAGTTTCCGGCAGCACCGGCTCTTGCGCGTGTGCGCACACCGTGCTGTAGATGGTGAGTAGGAGAGTGGGTAGTGTGATTTTCATAGTGATGGTATTTGTTTATTGTTGCATTGCTGCCGTGGGTGAAGCGCAGCGGAACCCGCGGTTATTCAAATGTGCCGCCTTCGGCGGCGACTTATTTATATTTATCTTTTTCATCCCATTCATCTTTTCCCCCACTCCATGTTCACGCCCACTTGTGGCGAGTAGCCTAGTACTGGGTGGTAGCGCACTGCTGCGTCTACATGAATTTTTTTGTAAATATAGCCGGCACCGAAATGTATTTCGAAAGGGGCAGAGAGCATTCCTACACGTATCACAACCGCTTTATCAATGACACATTCACTGCCGGCCTTCACGCGTAATGGTGTTTTTACTTCTTTCTCCATCTCAGCGCAGAGTAGAATATTCTCCGTGATATGATAGCCCATGCCCCAATTGATAATTACCGGTAGTTCGTCAGCATTCTCATTGTTGAAGCACGAAAAACTTACGTTGGAGATGTATACGCCCATTACTAACCGCTCTATTGGTAAAAATTGTACGCCCACATCTCCACTTATAGCTGTGCTGTTTGGGAAATCTTCCGGTAGCCGCAGTACATTAATATGCACGCCACCGCCAATGGATAAAGAGGGATTTAATTTCCGTCCCATACTTAGCCCAAACCGGTTTTCGCCGTAGTGGGCAAATCCAAGGTTGGATAAATAGATACCGCCGCCGCCGCCCAATAAAGGCAAAGCTACCGCTGCAACGTTGATGCCCAGAGTGGACATGCTGAAGCGTTGCTCATGTTGAACTCCGGCGGCGCCATGCTGCAAGAAGCCTAAGCCGGCAGGGTTCATAAATGCCGACCACACATCACGGGATAGTGTGGTAATCTCTCCCATTCCCACGGCCGCCGTCCCTTTAGGATATAATCCTACCTGGGCAGAAACAGTGGTAATGACAAGAAACAGGCATGTTAAGGTGGTAACACATCTGTTCAAATGGTCAAAATGTTTTAAACTTTGTAACTAAAGTGCTTGATTTGTGCCAATTCTTCATTGGCCGTGGCTATTTTCTCGGCTAAGTCGCGTTTAAACTGCTGTATCTTCGCAAACAAGTCAATGTCTGATAAAGCTAAGATCTGAGAGGCTAGAATGCCGGCATTACGTGCTCCGTCCAGCGCTACCGTGGCTACCGGTATGCCTGAGGGCATCTGCAGGATAGATAAGATAGAATCCCAGCCGTCAATAGAATTTGATGATTTCACCGGAACACCAATTACAGGCAGGGGAGTGAGGGCGGCAATAACGCCGGGTAGATGGGCAGCCCCTCCGGCACCTGCTATAATCACCTTAATACCACGTGTATGGGCTTCCTTGGCATACTCCATCACTAAGTCCGGTGTGCGGTGGGCCGACAAAGCGTTAATTTCAAAGGGTATTTTCATATCATTTAGGAATTTAGCCGCTTCTTCCATGATTTTCAAGTCGGAAGTGCTTCCCATAATTATGCTTACCAAGGGTTTCATCAAAATAAATTTTATAAACAGCAAAAATAATACTAATTTCGCAATTTAAAACACTTTGTATGAAAAAAGTTACTTTGCACGATAAAACTTTTGAGGTTTCTATTTCCAACACAGAAATCCAAAAAGCAATTGATAAGGTGGCCGCCCAAATTACTAAGGACATGGGCAATGATATTCCTGTGTTTGTGGGCATGCTTAACGGTGCTTTCATGTTTGCAGCCGACTTGCTGAAACAAATTGAAATACCATGTGAAATTTCGTTTATTAAGTATGCTTCTTATGCCGGCACGCAATCACTGGGCAAGGTGTCTGAACTTATAGGATTGAATATGGACCTTAAAGGCCGCACCGTTATTATCCTGGAAGATATTATTGATACCGGCTTGACTATCGACAGCTTATTGAAAAACCTGCAAGGAAAAGAAATAAAAGAAATAAAAATAGCGACCATGCTGTTCAAGCCCGATGCTTTCAAAGGTAACTACAAAGTTGACTATGTTGGTATCTCTATTTCCAATGACTTTATTGTGGGCTATGGCCTCGACTATGACGGCCTCGGCCGTAATTTAAAAGATATTTACACGCTAGTAAAATAAAATACCTATGTTGAATATTGTGTTGTTCGGCCCTCCCGGAGCAGGAAAAGGCACGCAGTCGCCAATGATTATTGAAAAATATGGGCTTATACACCTTTCTACCGGTGATATGTTGCGTGATGAAATTAAACGCGGCACAAAATTGGGTGAAGAAGTAAAACATCTCATAGAAGCCGGCAATCTGGTTTCCGATGAAATTGTGTTTGAGATGGTGTGTGAACAATTGGAAAATAGCAAAGCTCCTAAAGGATTCATCTTTGACGGCTTTCCCCGCACGGCCAAGCAAGCCCAGATGCTTGATAAGGAAATGGCCGATCATAATGCAAAAATCGACCTGATGATTGCCCTCCAACTTAAGGACGAGACTATCATTGAACGCATACAGAAACGTGCTCTTATTGAAGGACGCGCTGATGATGCCGACGTAAATATTATTCGCAACCGTATTAAAAATTATAATGAACAAACCGCCATTGTAATGGATTATTACAAGGCTCAAGGTAAACTGCACTTTGTTGATAGTAACCAAACCCCGCAAGACACCTTTGCCGCCATCTGTAAAATACTGGGAGATTAAGATATTCCCTAATCCCCTAATCCTCTAATCTCCTAATCTCCTAATCCCGTCTTTTATGTCCAACTTCATTGACTACGTAAAACTCTTCTGTGCTTCCGGCGATGGCGGCAAAGGCTCCATGCACCTGCACCGTGAAAAGTTTGTCTCCAAGGGCGGACCAGACGGCGGAAACGGAGGTCGTGGGGGACACATTATATTACGCGGAAACGCTCAATATTGGACGCTCATTCACCTGCGCTACCGTAAGCATATTAAAGCTGAACCCGGCGAGGCCGGAAGTGGGGCCTTACGTTCCGGTGCTGAAGGTAAAGATATTATTCTGGATGTGCCGCTGGGTACTGTGGCCAAAAGAGCGGAAACAGGAGAGGTGATTTTTGAAATTACCAATGACGGAGAAGAAAAAATTCTCTGTAAAGGTGGTCGCGGCGGTATGGGAAATGCTTTCTTTAAAACAGCCACTAACCAAACCCCGCGCTTTTCACAGCCTGGGGAACCACGTGAGGAAGACTGGTTTATTCTCGAACTAAAGCTCTTGGCAGATGTC
>JAVBSQ010000121.1:0-5578 GCA_031556695.1 Bacteroidales bacterium
CACAAACATCAATAATTTGCTCCCTTACCGCAGCACATACCGAAGTCAATTCATTTACATGAAGTTGGCGTAATTCCTGCGGTGTATATATATTATCCTTTCTTAACATTTCTTTCTTAACATTGTATGCAAAGTTAGATAAAATTTATTAAAAATCATTCTTTTAACCTCCTGTAACGTTTTTTATAGTTCTTTTTCAAACTTCTTTTTTGTACCTTTGCAACAACTTATAGACCGAAAACCTTTATGGAACTAACACCCCTAACCGCTAATTCCCCCGTTGATGGACGCTACCGGCGACAAGTAGCTGAGCTTTCCGAGTATTTCTCTGAATTTGCCCTTATTCGTTATCGTTTGCAGGTAGAAGTGGAGTATTTTATTGCCTTGTGCGAGATTCCCTTGCCTCAACTAAAATCTTTCAAAACGAATAAATTCGAAACGCTTCGTGACATTTATAGAAATTTTACGCTCGAAGAAGCAAGTGAAATAAAAAATATTGAATGCACCACCAACCACGATGTAAAAGCAGTAGAATATTTCTTAAAGAAACGTTTTGACGAGTTGGAATTACAAGGCTTCCGCGAATTCATTCACTTCGGACTTACCTCTCAAGACATCAATAATACCGCCGTTCCGCTCAGCTTGAAAGACGCACTGAACAACGACTACCACCCACTCCTATTAGAATTAATTAATAAACTAAAAAGCCTTGCCGAGGATTGGGCTGCTATTCCCATGTTGGCACATACGCACGGTCAACCGGCCTCACCCACCCGTTTAGGCAAAGAAATGTTAGTTTTTGTGGAGCGACTGGAGAAACAACTACACCTTCTGAATATTATACCTTATTCGGCCAAATTCGGTGGAGCTACAGGAAATTTTAATGCGCATAAAGCTGCCTATCCGGAAATTAACTGGATTGAATTTGCCGATAAATTTGTTGCCGAAAAACTACAACTCACCCGCTCCCATTACACCACACAAATAGAACACTACGACAATTTAGCCGCCTGTTTTGACGGACTAAAACGTATCAACACTATCATGTTGGATCTGAGCCGGGATATGTGGAGTTATATCTCCATGGAATATTTTAAACAGCAAATTAAGAAAGGAGAAGTAGGTTCTTCAGCCATGCCGCATAAGGTGAATCCTATTGACTTTGAGAATGCCGAAGGTAATATTGGGATAGCCAATGCACTCTATGAACATTTTGCTGCAAAATTGCCGGCGTCACGCCTGCAACGTGACCTCACGGACAGCACCGTATTACGTAATATCGGTGTACCTGTAGCCCATAGTATAATTTCTATCCGCTCGCTGTTGAAAGGGCTGAACAAGCTCATAGTAAACGCCTCGGTTATTGAACGCGACCTGGAAGCCAACTGGGCTGTAGTATCCGAAGGTATACAGACCATACTTCGTCGGGAAAATTATCCTAATCCATACGAAGCGCTGAAAGAGTTAACACGCACCAATAGCACTATAACCCGCGACAGCATTCGTTCATTCGTAGAGAAATTAGATGTACCGCCCCGCGTAAAAGCAGAACTCCTGGCACTTAGCCCCCAAACCTATGTTGGTTTTTAAACTATGGCCAAATTACGTGCTAAAGACACAATAGCCGCTACCGAGCGCATACTCTCCGACTTGAAAAAAAAAATATACAAGCCGGTATATCTGCTCATGGGTGAAGAACCTTACTTCATCGATAAGGTAAGTGACTATATGGCCAACAATATACTCACCCCCGAAGAACGCGGATTCAACCAGCTCGTACTTTACGGAAAAGATGTAACTGTAGGACAGGTGATAGATACAGCACGCCGTTACCCCATGATGAGCAACCGGCAGGTAGTGATTATCCGCGAAGCACAGCAACTCAAAAACTTTGAAGAATTGGAGGTGTATGTGAAGAATCCCTTAGCCAGCACTATTCTTGTATTGTGCTTAAAGGGAAAAACGGCAGACAAGCGCAAGGCACTTTATAAAGGATCGGAAAAAAATGGCGAAGTACTGGAGAGCGTACAGCTCTATGACAATGAAGTAGCCGACTGGGTAAAAAATTACCTAAAGGAAAAAGCCTGCACCATTGACCCTGTAGCTGCCGCAATATTGGTAGACCATCTAGGCGCTGATTTATTGCGCATAGCCAATGAACTCGATAAATTGTTCACCCTCTTACCTGAAGGAAATAAACACATCACCTCGGAACATATAGAAAAAAATATTGGGATTAGTCGCGAGTACAATGTGTTTGAACTGAACAAAGCCATCACCCAGCGTGATGCGGTAAAGGCCCTGCGCATTGTTGACCATTTTGCCAAAGATCCTAACGATAACCCGCTGGTGATGATTTTAAGCACACTCTTCGGGCATTTTATCAAGATATTAAAACTCCACTTACTCAAACGCAAAAACAACGGTTTTGTAAATCCCAATGAACTAGCCGCTACTTTAGGTGTACACAGTTTCTTCCTCAACGAGTATGAAACAGCCGCCCGCAACTATCCTGCCGGAAAAACCGTAGATGTTATCCATCTTATACGTGAGTTTGATATGCGCAGCAAAGGTTGGGGCAACGGCGCCGCCACGCATGGTGAGCTTTTACGCGAACTGGTTATACGGATTGTGAATTATTAAAACAATGGCGGCAAAGCGGCTCGTAGGTATCTTTCTCCCCTAAAACCACTAATTTATCATTGGCCGTAAGGCGGTGCGAATGATGCGCCAAATTACCGCAACGCATACAAATGGCATGAACCTTCGTAACATATTCGGCCATAGCCATCAACTGCGGCATGGGACCAAAAGGTTTACCCAAATAATCCATGTCCAGTCCGGCAATAATCACCCGTATACCATTATCTGCCATCTCCTTACAAACATCAACCAAGTGCATGTCAAAAAATTGTGCTTCATCAATACCTACTACTTCCACCTCACCGGTGAGCAGTTGAATATTGCCAGATGACTCTACCGGAGTGGAACGAATGGCATTAGCATCATGCGACACCACCTCTGTTGCAGAGTAACGGACATCAATCATGGGCTTGAAAATTTCCACCTTTTGGTTGGCAAATTGGGCTCTCTTCATTCTACGAATCAACTCTTCCGTTTTTCCGGAAAACATGGAGCCGCATATTACTTCTATCCAGCCGGGATTTTTTGCACTTTCTAAAAACATCTATTGAAAATGTTGTATATTTGTAGCTCGTTTTATTCGTGGACAAAGATAAAAAAAATGTTTTATGACTTCTCAAGAAAATATCAACAACATATTGACTAATCTTACCAATGTGCTACAAACATTGAAAGATTGTGAGATGTTGACCCTGAACGAAATTAAACAAATTGAGCAGTTAAAGATTGAAAAAGCTGCACTGAAAATCCAATTACAAGAATTGAATAAAGAATTGGACGAAAAAAAGCTCTTGGTAGGTAACATGGAGATGAAACGCAGAAAATTCCTTTCCAGCATTGAAGCTGAAGAAGAAGCGTTGGTTAATAAACTGCAAAGTATCAGAAGTCTGGCTGAAAATTGGACTAACCCGGTGATCAAAGAAGAAGAACCTATAGTTGAAGTTGAAATTGCAGAAGAAGAAAGAAAGAGGATCAGTGTTGCGCCTAAAGTTCAACCTGAACCGGCTGTAAATAATAAAATAGCACCGAAAAAAAGCAGTAGCGTAAAAGGTGCACCGGTCAGCGACCTCAACAAAGCTATTGGTTTAAATGACAGGTTGCTTTTCATTAAAGAGTTGTTCAAGGGAAACAGTGACTCATTTGCCGAAATGCTCAAACACCTTAACAAGCTGACGAGCATGGAAGAGGCACAGCAGCATATTGAACTTACCATACCTCACTGGGACTCTAAAAGCGAAACAGCCCGGTTATTTCTAGCCATCATAAGTCGCCGGTATTTGTAAAATAACAGAGATGGCCAAACTCTTCATCATCCCCACCCCGGTAGGCAATTTGGAGGACATCACGCTTCGCGCTCTACGTATACTTAAAGAGGTGGATTATGTACTGGCGGAAGACACCCGTACTTCCTCCGTACTATTCAAAAAATATGAGATTAAAACCCGTCTGGTGGCGCATCATAAATTTAATGAACACCGTACGGTAAACCAAATAGCAGAACGTATAGCAGCCGGATATAATGTGGCACTTATCAGTGATGCCGGCACTCCCGGAATCAGCGACCCCGGTTTCTTATTGGCGCGCACCTGCATTGCCAACAATATTGAAATAGAATGCCTCCCCGGCGCCACCGCCTTGATACCCGCCCTTGTAAATTCAGGATTGCCCTGCGACAAATTTTGCTTTGAAGGATTCCTTCCTCAAAAAAAAGGCCGGCAAACACGACTCTCACAACTGGCAGAAGAAAGTCGCACTATGGTGTTTTATGAATCCCCCTATCGTTTGGTCAAAACGCTGACACAGCTAAGTGAAGTGTTGGGCAATGAGCGCCTGGCCTGCGTATCACGTGAAATATCTAAATTTCACGAAGAAAATAAACGCGGCTCTTTGGAAGAATTAGCATTACACTACAGCGCCCATGAGCCAAAGGGAGAGATTGTTGTTATTGTTGCCGGAAAAGAATAATTTATTGCGCAACATAAGCCTGTAAACGTTCTGCTGCATCGTCACTCAGCACATTATTTTTCACTAATCCATCAAGGCTAATCACCGTCTGTATTTTTCGGAAACTAACAATGCCACGGGCCGCATAAAAACCTATGTAAGGGTGTTTTCGCAAATCTTCCTCCGGCGTATTCAGTAAATCAATTTTGCGCACCACGCCCAAGTCCACCTTCAGCTCTTTCTGCCAACGCAGGACACGCTCCTCATCAATACCCCGAATTTCCAGTAATTGCCCGATGTCCACATAACCACCCAAGCGTTCACGATATTCCACTATACGGCGGGCGTAGTAACTGCCAATACCCCGCACCTGCTTTAATTCTGTTGTATCAGCCCTATTTAAATCAACTAGCACCGGAACGGATGTGGGTGATACAAAGGGTTTATAACTAATACCTCCTTGTGTTGGTGTTGCCGTGGCAGGCCCTGTCGGTTTTATCATAGTTCTTCTGCCTGTATCACTCTTATTCAACCTTGCCGTTGTGTGTGTAAGAGTTGGTGACACAGCCGTGTCGATACGGCGTTGCAAACTTTCAAAAACAAAAGGGTCCGGCTCCGGAGGCATACAGAAGCGAGGAAGCAATAACATGGCTAGCACCAACAAGAATAATACAGCCAAGCCTAATTGCTCGGAATGAGCAAAACGCAAAAGAGTGGACAACATTTTTTTCATGGAGTGATGTAAGTGTAATAAGTAAAGCTAATGAGTGATGGTGAAATAGCCTATCTATTTCCGGGAAGGCATAGTCAAGTATGATTTCTGATATTCAAGCGGAGTAACATTCTTCACCGCTTTAAACTGTCGATAAAAATTGGAAGGATAATTATATCCACAGGCATAACACACCTCCAACACCGTCATATCATTTTGCATAAGTAGCTTACATGCATTACCTATACGCACTTCCGTAAGAAACTGCACGTATGTTTT
>JAVBSQ010000062.1:0-21329 GCA_031556695.1 Bacteroidales bacterium
TGTCTATAGGCTCTACTTGTTTGCGAATCCACTTGGGTAGAGGCATTTCACCCAAACAGAATAAAGTCTTTTTGAACTCTTCATAGCTGCCGTCAAAGAGGAAACGCAATGTGCGGCCGCGAGAGGTAGTATTGTCTATAACTTCAGCTACCAAAGCATCATTTTCTCCGAAGTAAAGTTTGTTGCCAATACGAATTTTACGGGCGGGGTCTACCAGCACGTCCCACAGGCGTTGGTCGCGGTTTAATTCACGCAACAAAAACACTTCTATTTCAGCACCGGTTTTTTCCTTGTTGCCATAGAGGCGTGCAGGAAACACCTTCGTATTATTGAATATTAATACATCGCCTTCCACAAAAAACTTCAAAATATCTTTGAATGCCTTGTGTTCTATTTTGCCGGTTTTACGGTGCAAGATCATCATGCGTGATTCATCGCGGTATTTAGCCGGATATTTTGCAATGAGGTCAGTGGGAAGTTTGAAGTTAAAGTGTGATAGTTTCATATAATATGCAATTCGCCTAAGAACCTACAAAGGTACACCTTTTTAGCTAATATCCATATTTTTTATGATATTTTCTATATTTTCTATGTTGTAAGCCTCGTCCACATTATGTTTTCCACTTTTTGTGCGACGTAAGCCGGTGAGGTGTCCGCCGCTTTGCAGGGCCAGTCCTAAATCACGGGCAAAAGAGCGCACATAAGTTCCTTTACTACAGGTCATTTTAATGGTAATATCAGGCAGCGCAAATTCCTCCAAGGCTAAAGAGCTGATAGTGATAATAGAAGCTTTCATCTCAGCATCTTTGCCTTCACGTGCCAAGAGGTAGGCCCGTTTTCCGTCAATTAATTTGGCGGAGAAGATCGGAGGTACCTGCTCTTGGGTACCGATGAATTGTTGTAGTGTTTGTTCTACTATTTCTTTGGTGATGTGCTCAAAGGGGTAGATGGCATCAACCTCTTTCTCAAGGTCAAAGCAGGGGGTAGTAGCGCCGAGCTTGATGCTGGCCACATATTCCTTTTCTTCCGCCTGCAGGCTTTCGGCCAGTTTGGTTGCCTTACCCACACATACCAATAACAGTCCGGTGGCCAAAGGATCAAGGGTGCCGGCATGGCCAACCTTGATTTTCTTCTGCCCTGTTTTCTTTTGGAGTATGAATTTTATTTTCCGTACCACGTCGGCCGAAGTCCAACGGTAAGGTTTGTCGACGGGAATTACTGTCCCATGTTCAATGTCAATCTTCATAATAGTGATGAGTGACGGGTTACGAGTGTATTCTTTGTCACCCGTCACCCGTTACTTGTTACCATTTAACTTGTTTTCTGCGGAGTGGCATGGTCATACAGCGGGCGCCACCACCACCACGGGGAAGCTCGGAGCCTTCAATGGTTACCACACAGCGCTTGCTTTTGTTGAGGTTTGTTTTGCCGCTAATTACATCAGCGGAAGGTATGATGTCAAAGCCGTGCTTGCTCATCTCCTCTATGGTGTGAATGTTGCGGGCGTAGCTGATTACCTTGCCGGGGGCAAAGGCAAAAAAGTTAGCGCCGCTGTGCCACTGCTCACGCTCTTCTATCCATTCGTCTTTAGTACCGCCACAAATCACCGGCTCAAGATCCATGCCTAATTTTTTTAAGGTCGGCAGTAGTCCCGGCACATATTTTATCTTGTCTACCTTTCCTTTTTCCACGGTGATATGAATGGTATCGAGCGAATTGTCTTCGAGGATGACAGGTTGGAACACCATGCATTTATCCTTATCCAGCAAGGTAAATACCATGTCGAGGTGAATAAATGATTCGGGTTGGTGAGGCAGTTGTTGTACCAAAATGTGTATACGCTCTTCGGTCTGTCGCAGTTGTGACACCAGGAAATCTATGCCTTGCGCAGAAGTACGGGTTCCATTTCCAACAATCAGGATATCTTCGCGGGCCACTAATACGTCGCCGCCTTCCACCAGCACTTTTGGGGTGTGGGCGAGGTCGTAGGCGTTAACCACTTCTTTAGCCTCTACTGCCTTGTTCCTGAAAATAGCGTCCATGATTAATGACTCGCGCATACGCACCTTGTTGGCCATCTTACTAATGAATGCACGTTTGCCTATGGTCATAGAGGCATCGCGGGTAAAGTAGAAATTGTATAAGGGAAAGAGGGCATAATAATCATCGTTGAGGAAGGCGGTAAGGTTGTCTATACGTGCGGGCAAGCCTTCAATGAGTACACGGCAGAGGCTGCGTGCCGACATGTCCATCAACTGGCCAAGACAATCCAATGCATCTTCGGCAGCACAAATTTTTTGAATCAAAGCCAGGCGCTCATCGTCGTTCTCCAACACTTTAAGCAGCATGTCTTTTACTTGATAGGTTTTGCATACTTTTGACAGCACACCTTCTATTTGTTCATATTCTTTGCGAGCGATGGAAAGGTTAAGAATATCGCTGTAGAGCGCACGTTGAGCATCTTTGGGAGTCATGTTCTCTACTTCAGGCCCGGGCGTATGAAGCATTACTGCTTCTAATTCGCCAATTTCGGATTGTACGTTTAAAGCTATAGTTTCCGTTTTCATATTAGAATAGGATTAGTAATTCTACTGTAAATTTATTATCTAAAGCATGTATGCCGGCCATGGGCAGTACATCAGCAATATGTACATCGGCATTTAGGTCGCGTATAAAATATTGTTCAAAGTTAAAACGCAGCAGGGACGAGAAAAATTTATTTCCGAA
This sequence comes from Bacteroidales bacterium, assembly GCA_031556695.1. GTDB lineage: Bacteria > Bacteroidota > Bacteroidia > Bacteroidales > UBA932 > UBA932. The sequence continues at coordinate 2,728 of JAVBSQ010000062.1, forward strand.
GCCAAAATCAAGGCCAATGGTAGCACGGTTAACGTCCAGGCCGCTATTGGTAAAATCATAGCCCATAGCGTCCCAGCGTGCTGCCGGACGAAGGTATTTTATTTTTCCCCATTTGGTGGAAATAAAGTAAGATCCTTGCAGGTACATGCCGCTTAAATTTCTTTCATTGTTGTAATTATAGCGGTTCATAAACTCAGCCTGCACCAATAAATTTTGATACTTGTAGCTGATGTCGGCGCCCCAATACTGTAGCTGAACAGTATCAAAATCGTAGCGATAAATCTTGGCGCTGGCTTTGAATTTGCTGAGACTTCCAATCGTGATTTTCCCTGCCAGTGAAGGAGCATCTGTCCAAGTTGGTTTATTGATTTTTCCACCGTTAAATACCCCGCCTTGCAATTCGAAAGGAATTGCACCGAGTGTGAATTTATATTGTGCCACCAGGCCCAAATCACGGGACCCGGGGGTGAAGTATTTTCCGATGAAAGCCCTGTTGGCAAACATCATCTCGGAAGGTGTTACTACATAGGAGTTTTCAAAGGGAATAATACTCTGGCCAAGTATCAAGGTGAGATCTTCAAATTTTACACTTCCATACACATCAAGTATAGAAAATTGTCCTTCATTGTTCAGTTCTGCCTGCAATCTGTAGCCTACCCACCCATGATAGCTGCCGCGTATGCCCAGTCGCGAGTTCCGCACGCTGAAACGCATCTCTCCGGCAGTGGTGCTTACTTCAAATTTAGCTTTCAGCGATCCGTCAAAACTTATTAACGTATCTTTCGGCACGGCCACTGCTGCCGTACTATCCGCCGCTGCCTGCGCTAAAATTACATTGGAAAATAAAGTCCCAAATAATAAAACTAAAATATAAAATTGCCTTTTCATTTTCAAATTCAAATTCAAATTCAACTCTCAACTTCCCCCACAACCCACACCATAACATGATCTTCTACCATTTTATAATATAACTCGAACCACGTTTCTATTTCATCGCTATCAATATATACCGCATTTAATTTCCCCTTTTGCTTTGGGGTGAATTTTTCAATACGGATCTGTTTGGCAAAGTCAATGCCGTTTTCACTTATAAATTTATAGATCGCCTCTTTGGCGCACCACATAATACCCAAATGGGTACTGCGGTGTTTACTGCAAAGGTAATCTTTTTCATTTGATGATAGCGCCTTTTTTTCTACGGCGCTGAAATCACGGGCCAATGATTCCATATCTATACCTACATTTTCTTCTTCATGGTAAATAATGGCCGCAAAACGTTGGGTGTGTGTGATGCTGATATTGGCTGTATTATTGGGGAGAAAAGGGCGACCGTTATCATGGTGGCGCAGATATATTTTCTCGCCCATCATGTTGTTTAGCAAGGCACGAACGGCAAGACGTTCGACCCGTCGTTGCGGATTGTTGGTGAGCAATAATTCCTCCAGCTCATTCTGAGGAATGGAGGCTTGTTGTCGCAATTCTTCTTCCGTTTCAGTAATCTCCCAAACGGCGGAGAGGGCTTTATTGCGATGATGTTCTATATGATGAATAGGCATATTATTTCCACTCCAGGGTTTCTAATAAGTGAATGATATCTTCGGTATAGAAAGTAATCATGGGCGCGAGAAAATCATGGTTGGGTGTTTCCATGAAATATAAGGCACCCCGGAAGAAATTCCGAGTACTATCGGTAGCATAAAATTGTACGGAAGAGGCGGCATTGCCACCAATTTCGTATACCAAGCCATATACCTTCTTAGCCTCATTGCGAAAGGGTGTTTCCGTGATGGCATCGGCTTTAATGACGTGCCTGTAAACGAAGTTATGCGTGTCCTCCATCAAAGCCGGAAGATTTTTGTTCACCCGCTTGTAGCTGATGTGTATGGTTGCTTTTTGTGGCAATTCAATATTCAGCCAGTAAGGCTCATGGTCTTTACTCGTAATATCAGGCACCGGATTTCCGTAAGTGGGGCAGTCAAACCGGTATGGATAGCCGGTGCTGTCAAATAAACGGTAGTGCTTTTCGGGGAGGTCGATGCGTACATAACCGGTGGGCTTTGGCGTAGAAGCGTTACCGCAGGCGGTCAATAGAAGAGTGAGGACTAAGTAAAGCAAAATATTTTTCATAATACTTTAGTCTGTTTCGTCGGAAATTTCACCTACAATCTCTTCCATAATGTCTTCCAGTGTCACCAAACCCTCGGTGCCACCGAATTCATCAACCACAATAGCCAAATGGATTTTCTTTTGACGGAACTCTTCCAGCAGGTCGTTGATTTTTTTATGCTCAGGAATAAAATAAGCGGTACGGATAAGCTTCTGCCATTGAAAAGTGCTGTCTTTTTCATTGATGTAGGGCAGCAGGTCTTTCACGGAAAGGAAACCTGTAATATTATCCAGTGTCTTGTCGTACACTGGTATACGTGAGTAGCCATAGTCAATAACCAGTTCTCTCATTGTTATAAATGGCGTGTGTATTTCTATGGCGGCCATTTTCACGCGGGGAAGCATAATAGATTTCACGTCGATATTGACGTAGCGTACAATGCCTTTCAATATCTTCTTATCTTCTGCTGATTCCCCCGTCGTTATATCCACTGCCTGCGATAGATCATCAATAGAAACACTGCTTCTATTGCCAAATTGTTTGTTTATACGGGTGCCCCAATGCATGGTGAGCAGGTTGAAGGGGCGAGACAAACGGGTGAGAAACACTAGCGGAGCAGCCATCATGCCGGCTATGCGTACGGGGTGTTGTGCGGCAAAAATTTTCGGGGTAATTTCACTACAGAAGGCCAATACAAAGGTCAAGGCAGCCGTTTCAATTAAAAATCCCAGCACGGGAGTCTCCGAAAAATCAACGAAAGAGTTGATAAGGTAGGTGGATAATAAGATGATGGCAATGTTTACTAAGTTGTTGTGTAATAGAATGGTACTCAGCAGGTCGTTGGGTTTGGACAGGTGTGCCAGTATGCGGTGGCTGTTCTTGCTATCGACATTTTTTAGCCTGTCTATGTGCTGCGGACTTAAGGAGAAGTAGGCCGTTTCCGATGCCGACATCAAAGCTGACAGTACCAGCAAGAGTGCCAACAAAATTAAAGCGAAGATATAACCCGAGGTGAGCGGTGAAAAGGTTATTTGAAGAAAGGTACAGACAGGAGGTTCCAAGCTGCTTAAAAATTGGTTAGACCACAAAGATACATCAAAAAAATGTAACTTCCATCGAAGTTATAAAAAATAATGTTGCAACTCCCCGAAAAACGGCTTAAACATCTCCCATAATACTTGCTCATTTTCAACAAGATACTCAGCAGCCTTGTCAACATCTATATCCATTCTGCCGTAGTGTACCATGATGGAAAGAGAGTCCCGGATACCCTCCGGGGTAGCGTATTTGGAAAGCCTGTCCGTGCAAATGAAATGCCACATAAAGCGCTTCATTCGCATAGGCAGGTAACGGCGATTGCTGATCATAGCCCAATAAAAACGGCGGGTATAGCGTTTAAGGGGCATTGTTGAAAATTCGCTAAAGCGGGAGGCTAACAAATAGTCGAAATAAATATCCAGCACTACTCCCGAATAACGTCCGAAATGAGGCCTGAGCAGTTGAATGGTTTCTTTGATGGCCGGATGCTTGTCCGTATAATCGTCGATTTTTCGATGCAGGAGTATGCCTTCGGCTATTTCCGGCGGGTACTTCTTATAAGCGGCACCTTTTACGGCGTCACCGATAAAATTGCCAATCTGCACGCGGCTGTTGGTTCCGGATAGAAATATATGGGCCAGGTAATTCAAATCACCTCTTTTATCCATGCCACTATATCTTCCAATACCTCCGGCGAAATAGTTTCTTCTATGGTACCATATTCGTTGATGAGTCCCGTCTCACAATGTTGGAATAAGTGATTCAGGCCGGGATATTCTTTGATGCTTACTCGGCCTTTGGCCAAGGTTTTTATACGCTCTAAATTCACTTTGGCCGGCACTTGTAGATCTTTATCACCTCCCAGCGCCAATACCGGACAGTGTATTTTTTGCAGCACCACAGAAGGATCGTAATTCATCAGGGATTGCAGCTCAGGGCTCATCATTTGTTTAATGCCCTGCTGTGCGGCAAGTTTCATCTCTTTGTTCTCTCTCCAGTGCTCCGGCAGTACAATAAATGACAGGCTGTCAATGTGCTTCAAGATAAAATCTGGTGGATACTTATCAAGCAAATTGCTGATAGCAGTAATCAGATCTTCATTGTCTGCTATTTTATCATCGGATATCCCTTGTTCTTTAGCAATCAGGTAGCGTTGCATTTTCAGCAAACTGTCGCCGCGTATTGCCATGCCCGCCATTGATATAATGAAAGAAAGTTTATTGCTCTTTTCTGCAGCTAACATAAAGGCTATTGTACCCCCTTCGCTATGGCCAATCACACCGGTTTTCATAGCGTTTATTTCTTTCCTTGACTTTAAGTATGCCACTGCCGCAGCTGCATCTGTTGCAAAATCTTCAAGCGTAGCTGTCTTATAATTGCCCTCTGACTCCCCAACACCACGGTCGTCGTAACGCAATACGGCAATGCCATTATTAGTAAGATAATCAGACAATATCAAAAAAGGACGATGATCAAATAGTTCTTCATTCCTGTTTTGCGGACCACTTCCCGACACCAATACTACAGCAGGAAAACGCTTTCCGTCCTTTGGCTGCGTAAGTGTTCCAGCCAATTTAATACCGGCTTTTTTATTCTCAAACACAACATTTTCTGAATGGTAAGGGTATGGTATTACAGGATCTTGCAGCCTCGGATCAGGCTCCATCCTTGTAAATGTCAAAGGGAAAGCCATACCCCGCTGTTTAAAAGTGCCGGCAATGGAATCACCGGCTAATACACCTTTGTACTCTGCACCAATACCGGAAATAGTAAAAGAGAGAGAGTCGTTTTCAAAACTTAAGGTCGTCACCGGAATACCTTTTGCCCCTTGGCTGGGGCTATCCATAGTGGCTACATAGGCACCATCTACTTCATTGATATTCACTACAAGCGGAAGACCTCGTCCTCCCAGGTTAAGTACACCAAACCATGAACCATTGATATGCTGTGCAAAGGCTAAACAGGATAGCAAAATACTTATTGTTAGAAGGAGTAATCTTTTTATCATACGCTTTACAATTACTTTATCACAAAGGTAAAGAATTTTTCCTATCTTCGCACAAATTTTTGAAACTATACAATTGACACATATAGATTTATCCCCTACCACCGCGCGGCGTATCCGAATAGCTATTTTCACCTGTTTTTTTATGCAGGGGCTCTGCTTTTCGAGCTGGGCCAGCCGTATTCCCGATATCAAAAATGCACTGGAACTGAATGATGCCGCGTGGGGAACCATATTGCTCATGATGCCGTTGGGGCAATTTATAGGAATGATATTCTCCGGTTCAATCATTGCACGCCTCGGCAGTAAACGGGTACTGCCCGTGGCACTGGGAATATATGCACTTATGTTATCCGCGGTGGGTCTTGCACAAAGTGAATACATGCTGCTCGGCATTTTGGTTTGCTTTGGTTTTGTGGCTAACTTCAGCAATATCTCCATCAACACGCAGGGTATTACATTGGAGCGCTACTACCAACGTCCCATTATGTCCACCTTCCACGGCGGTTGGAGCTTTGCAGGACTTGCCGGTGGTACTATCGGCCTCCTGATGACTACGCTTAAAATCAATCCTACCTTGCACTTTATCCTTGTAACCATACTTATTCTCTCCGGTATTCTTTATACCCGCAAATACTTGCAACCCGATTTGAAAAAGGAATCAGACACTGGAAATCAAAGCTTACTCAATGTTAAACCTGAAAAATTCTTATTCCTGCTTGGATTGGTTGGTTTTTGCGGCATGGCTGCCGAAGGCTCTATGAGCGACTGGAACGGCCTTTACCTGCGTGACGTGGTGGGGGTGGCCGATTATCTTACTCCATTGGGATTAATGACCTACATGCTCACGATGGCTTCCGGCCGTTTTGTGATGGATAAGGTAAGCCAACGCTATGGCCGCCGCCGCGTGCTGCAATTCTGCGGTTGTGCTATATTCACAGGGCTTTCCCTAACCGTCATTTACCCCGGCTTCATTACTTCATTGATCGCTTTTATGATTGTGGGTTTCGGTACATCGGGGGTTGTTCCTACTATTTTTAGCACCGTGGGACAAAAAACCAAACTTCATCCCAGCCTTGCGCTGACTATAGTATCAAGCGTCAGCTTCCTCGGATTTTTGTTGGGCCCGCCGGTCATTGGCTATATCTCCCAACTTACCAACCTGCGCGTTTCCTATGCGCTGATAGCCCTCTTCGGATTAAGTGTAGCACTGCTGAGTAGTAACCTTAAGATATTGAAAGGAGAGGAGAAAACGGCGGAATAAGCGCTTGATAGGAGATGATGAAATACGACACTATTATATTAGGTGCAGGAGCTGCAGGATTGATGGCCGCTATTGAAGCAACTAAAAAAGGGAGCAGCGTACTGGTCATTGACCATGCCAAAGAAGTAGGCCGAAAATTGCTGATTTCGGGCGGTGGTAAATGTAATGTTACCAACCGGAAAATTTCATGGAAAGATTATTTTGGTGAAAATCCGGAATTTTGTAAAAATGCCTTGCAAAAATACAGGATAGAAAACATCTTGGATATACTGCAAAAGGCTTCAATTGATATTGAGGAGCGGGAATATGGCCGCATTTTTTGCAGGCAAGGGTCCGGTCAATTGGTGAATTATCTATACAGAATGGCGAGTAGTTCCGGTGCTGCTTTTTTGTTGAGCACAACAATTACAGAAGTCGAGAAGGCCGACAATATTTTTATAGTCAATACCTCGAAAGGAATGTATACTGCCACCAACCTGCTTGTAGCAACTGGCGGACCGGCTTGTCCGCAAATAGGAGCAACGGATATTGGGCATAAAATAGCGAAGCAATTTGGGCATAAAATTATTCCGGCAAAACCGGCACTGGTGGGATTGACACTGGCACCTGATGCAGTACTACGAAATTTGCAAGGTATTAGTTTAATGGTAAAAGCAGCTGTTGCCGGAAAGATGGAAGCAATAGAACCCTTATTGTTCACACATAAAGGATTGAGCGGCCCCGCCATATTTCAACTATCTTGCTGTTGGGAAAGAGGTGAATTTATTACCCTTGATTTTTTGCCGTCCGACAATGTTATTGCAATGATGAACCAGCCGGAGAATGGAAAATTGCAGGTGAAAACCTTATTTTCCCGTCTTTTGCCCGAAAGGCTTTTGTTGTCTATTCTTCCGGAGAAATTGCTTACAGAAAAAATTGCCACATTAAACAAAAAAGACAAGGCGGAAGTTGCAGAAAAAATTCATTCATTCTCCATACAACCCACCGGCATGGAGAGTTTTTTGAAAGCCGAAACCACCAAGGGAGGAGTGGACACCACGCAAATAAACCCTAAGACAATGGAAAGCTTATTCGTACCCGGCTTGTTTTTTGCCGGAGAAGTGATGGATATTGCCGGTAAATTAGGAGGCTATAATATTCATTGGGCTTTTGCCTCCGGCTATGCAGCAGGTAGAAATTTCTTATGAAAAAGTGAAGAAATAATTCATCACAAAATTCCAAAAGGTAACCACTCCTATAGCCACTAGCTTGGAGATATAAAAATGTTTTTTGCCCTTTTCGTGCAGAAGGTACAACACAACATTATTAATGAGCAAACCTATTAAGGCTATGCCGATGAAGGACAGGTACTCGCGACTGATTTGTGGGTTGTGGCTTTGGAATGTCCACCAACGATTAAGAAAAAAATTAGTGCTGGCAGCTACTATAAAACCCGTGGAATTGGCTATATAGCGGTTTACTTTAAGCTTTTCTTTTAATAGCCAGGTGATACTGAAGTCAACTATAACGCCACTTCCACCCACGATGGCGAATTTCACGAAAAGCCAAAATAAATGTTCTAAATTATCCATTTGTACTATAATAAATCATTTTCTCTAAAACTATACACTTCCTGTCCTGCTATAATTACGTGGTCTGTAATACTGACCGATAGTAATTCGCCCGCCTTCTTCATTTGTATGGTCAATTTTTTGTCCGACTCACTGGGGAAACAATTCCCAGATGGGTGATTATGTACCAATATCAACTGAGTTGCCAAATTTTCAAGTGCAAATTTAAAAATAATTTTGGGATCTGCCACCGTCCGGCTCACACCTCCATGACCAATCTTCTGTTTAGCTAGTAATTTATTAGCATTATTGAGCCCCAGCACCCAAAATTCCTCATGAATTAAAGAATCCATTAAGGGGAACATAATATTTCGTACATCAATATGATCATTAATGTACTCCGGTCTCCCTGATTTACTGGCGATCTTTCGTTGTCCCAGCTCTAGGGCTGCCAGCAGGGATATCGCCTTGGTTTCACCTATCCCTTTTATTTTGCGTAGTTGCTGCAATTGTATCTTTCCTAAATTGTGAAGGCTATTTCCTGATAAGGCTAAAACATGCTTGGCCAGGTCAACCACCGTTTGTTCACGAGTGCCCGACCGCAATATAATGGCAATAAGTTCGGCATCGCTGAGGGCAGCGGCGCCTTTCAATAAAAACTTCTCCCGCGGACGGTCGTCAATATTCCAGTCTTTTAACTTTAATGTTTGCATAACAGAGTGGTGAAATATTATGCAAAGATAGAAATGTTTTTGTAAAGAGACAAATTATTGCATCCATGAACTACCGAAAATGATGTAGAAAGCCCAACTGTCAGGGCCAAAGCCAAAGTCAAGGCCCATGTGTAGTTTGAATTTTTTGGCGATTAAGTAACGAAATCCGCCACCATAATTATACACCCATTTTGAACTTCCAAAATCATTATATTCATTAAAAGCCTTGGCAGCGCCTGCAAATCCAACCACACTCCAACGCTTATAGACCTGTATCCTGTGTTCTGTTTCTGCCAGTGCAGTGATGTTTCCCTGATAACGATTAGTAGGTACACCCCGCAGGTCAATGTAGGGGAGAAGGTAGAACGGAGCTTCTCCATACATCTGCTGCCAGTCCAGGCGCAGTGCACCCACCCACGGCTCCATCACTTTCCAGTAGCCATAAGTTGTCAATTCCAATTGCGTGAAATCATAATCACTGCCAATGCTGCTGTTGCTCCAGTTAACTGCTCCGTTAACCTTGTAGCCACTGTTTGGGGTAAAAATATTATCACGATTATCAAAAGTCAAAATACCGCCCAATTGGCTGAGGTTACTGTCTTTTTCCTTATCTTTGAGGAAGTCGGGAATTTCCTCACCTTTAAATCCAACCTGGGCATGAGCGTATATATACTGAACTCCGCCATTAAGATAAGTGAGAAAATCTTTGGTCACCTCCAACATAATGGGGGTAAACTTGAGGTTCATTAAGGCCGATACCTCACCTACATTTGGAAACGTTTTGTAAAAATCCATATTGATGTCGGCATAAGCCAGTCCCCCGGTGTAGTGTATACCGTATTTTTCCCATGACCCCCTCCGGCCGCCCATCACCGCCCAACTGTTGTTCACGGTGTACATACCTCCCGCCATGGTGATGGTGGGCTGCGGGGGGCGATGGAAACCGTCAGCTCTTTTTTCTTTGTTTTTAGGCGGCTGCATAAATACCAGTGCAGCACCGCCCCCAAAACCGCCCAGTGCCGGTTCTGTAATAATGATAGGCACGGGAATGAACCCGTGGGCATTTATCAGCATATCACTAAGGTCAAACGCCCCATCGGTAGAGTCTGTCAATGAAAATTTTGGTTTTTCTTTTATTGCTGCAGTGCTGCTATCAGCCTGTGCGGTTGCGGTTAATATACTTATTGTAGTGATAATAATTGATAGTAAGGTTCTTTTTATCATGATTATAGCATAAAATATTATTCTTATCCTTGCAAAAAGTATGCCAAACAACAATTTTTATGTATCTTTGTCGCCCCTAAGGAAGGATGGCCGAGTGGTCGAAGGCGCACGCCTGGAAAGTGTGTATGCTCCAAAAGGGCATCATGGGTTCGAATCCCATTCCTTCCGCACTATGATTACTGTTGATAATTTAGCCATTCAATTCGGCAAACGCACCCTATTTCAGGAAGTTAATTTAAAGTTCACAGCAGGGAACTGCTATGGTATCATTGGCGCCAATGGTGCAGGGAAATCTACTTTTTTACGCTTGTTGAGCGGTGATTTGGATCCTACCCGCGGCAACGTGTTGTTTGGCCCCGGCGAACGCCTCTCAGTATTGAAACAAGACCACTTTGAATTTGACGAGTTTACTGCATTGGATACGGTGATGATGGGCCATGAAAAGCTCTGGAAAGTAAAAACCGAAAAAGATGCTATTTATGCAAAAGAAAATTTTTCAGATGAAGATGGTCTCCGCGCCTCTGAACTGGAAGGACAATTTGCAGAAATGGACGGTTGGGACGCAGAGAGTAATGCTGCCGCATTGTTAAGCGGGTTGGGAATTAAAGAGAAATTTCACGATATGCTGATGAAGGATATCGGAGCGAAGGAAAAAGTACGTATTCTTTTAGCCCGCGCCTTATTCGGAAAGCCTGAAAACCTTTTGCTTGATGAGCCTACCAACGACTTGGATATTGAAACCGTAATGTGGTTGGAGAATTATTTGGCCAATTATGAAAACACAGTACTTGTGGTGTCCCACGACCGCCACTTCCTTGATGCCGTGAGCACTCATACTGTGGATATTGATTTTGGGAAGGTGAAAATTTATGCCGGAAACTATTCTTTCTGGTACGAATCAAGCCAACTGGCCTTGCGTCAACAACAACAACAAAACAAGAAGAACGAAGACCGCCGCAAAGAATTACAAGAGTTTATCCAGCGTTTTAGCGCTAATGTGGCCAAGTCAAAACAAGCCACTTCCCGTCGCAAAATGTTGGAAAAGCTCAGCGTTGATGACATAGAGCCATCTACACGTAAATACCCCGCCATTATTTTTACCCCGGAACGTGAGGCCGGAGATAAGATTCTTGATGTGCACGGCTTGTCAAAAAGCGTGGACGGCGATTTGCTCTTTAAAGACGTAACTTTTGAAGTAGCTAAAAATGATAAGATAGTTATTTTATCCCGCGACTCCCGTGCTATGACTGCTTTCTTCGAAATTATTAACGAAGAACAAAAAGCCGATGCCGGACATTTCCAGTGGGGGCAAACCATCACCTCTGCTTACCTACCCCTTGATAATTCTGCTTTCTTCAATGGAACAAATATAACTATTTTTGACTGGCTCTGTCAATTTTCTAATGATACTACAGAAGTCTTTATTCGTGGTTATTTAGGTAAAATGTTATTTGCCGGAGAAGAGGTGTACAAGAAAGCAAACGTGCTGAGTGGAGGTGAAAAAATGCGCTGTATGATTGCCCGCATGATGCTCAAAAACGCCAATGTGATGGTGCTCGACTCGCCCATGAATCACCTGGATCTTGAATCAATACAAGCTTTTAACAATACGCTGCAAGCCTTTAAGGGCACGCTTTTGTTTGCTTCCCATGACCATGAGTTTATCAGCTCGGTGTGTAACCGCATCATAGAAATTACACCCAATGGTGTTATTGATAAGATGATGCCTTACGACGATTATATTGTAGACGAGAAAATCAAGCAGCTCCGCGAAAAAATGTACGGGAAATAATTACTTTCGCTCCAATTCCCGCAGGTTTTCCAATTTCTTTTTTTCTAAAAATTCGTAGATGCCACTCAGATGTTCGGTGACTTTCTTGTTGCCGAATTCATATACTTTTGTTACCAACCCGTCAAGGAAATCACGGTCGTGCGACACCAAAATCAGCGTGCCGTCAAAGTCCAGTAAGGCCTGTTTCAAGATATCCTTGGTTTTCATGTCAAGGTGATTGGTAGGCTCATCGAGGATAAGGAAATTTACCGGTTCTAACAAGAGTTTAATCATAGCCAAACGTGTGCGCTCACCACCGCTCAATACTTTTACTTTCTTGGCTGAATTGTCGCCGCCAAACATGAAAGCGCCCAGCAGGTCTTTTATCTTTGTACGTATATCGCCCACAGCCACCACGTCAATGGTTTGAAAAACCGTGAGATTCTCATCTAATTGCGAGGCTTGGTTCTGCGCAAAGTACCCGATTTTTATGTTATGGCCCGGGGTGAGTGTTCCGTCAAAAGGAATCTCGCCCATGATACATTTCACCAGGGTTGATGTTCCTTCCCCGTTCTTACCGACAAAAGCTACCTTTTCGCCACGTTCAATGGTAAAAGAAGCATTGCGAAACACGGTGTGGTTGCCATAAGTTTTGCCCAACCCATCGGCTATTACAGGGTAGTTGCCGGAGCGGGGAGAGGGTGGGAATTTCAGGCGCAACGCCGAGGTATCTTCCTCGTCCACCTCAATAATATCTAACTTCTCTAACATTTTTACGCGCGATTGTACCTGCAACGTTTTGGAGTAAGTGCCTTTGAAGCGTTCTATAAATTCAGTAGTTTCCGCTATGAATTTCTGCTGTTCGTCGTATTGCTTTTGTTGCTGCTCACGGCGTTCTTTACGCAATTCTAAATAGTGCGAGTATTTAGCCTTGTAGTCGTATATACGTCCCATGGTTACCTCAATGGTACGAGTCGTGATATTATCCACAAAGGCACGGTCATGGGAAATGACCACTACTGCTTTTCCGCTGTTAATTAAAAATTCTTCCAGCCATTGTATAGACTCAATGTCGAGGTGGTTGGTGGGTTCATCTAATAAAATAACATCAGGGTTTTGCAGTAAGAGTTTAGCCAACTCAATGCGCATGCGCCAGCCTCCGCTGAATTCACTGGTTTTTTTATGAAAATCGTCGCGTTGAAATCCTAGCCCCAACAGTGTTTTTTCTATCTCTCCATCAAAATTTATTTCTTCTATATGATAAAATTTTTCACTCAGAGCTGAGACTTTCTCAATCAATTTCATGTAGTCGTCCGACTCATAATCGGTACGGGTAGTCAGCTCCTCGTTCAGCCGGTTAATCTCTGCTTCCATACTGTAAATGGCAGCAAAGGCCTGTGATGTTTCTTCAAAGACGGTCCGAGAATCTTCCGTCATCAAATGTTGAGGAAGGTAAGCTATTACCGTGTCTTCAGGAAAAGTGACATTCCCGCGTGAAGGTTCCCGCACACCGGCCAGGATCTTTAATAATGTTGATTTTCCTGCTCCATTTTTACCCATTAAAGCGATACGATCCTTTTCGTTAATCACAAAGGAAATATCCTTAAACAGCGTGGTGCCGCTAAATTCTACCGTAAGCCCGTCAACTGAAACCATATTTATATAAAAAAAGAATGCAAAGATAATAAAGATTAGAGACTAAGAGACTAAGAGATGAGAGAAAAGGCATTGAATTTTGTCTTTATGTCTCTAAGTCTCTTGTCTCTAATCCCTTTTTTGTATATCTTTGTGCTTAATTATGTCCAACAACCTTCATCTACAAGTGGAAACCGATGCCCTGGCAGGCTTTTGCTTTGGTGTGATCAATGCTATAAAAAAAGCGGAAGAGGCCTTGTCGGATAGTTCTGAACTTTACTGTTTAGGGGAGGTGGTGCATAATGAGGAGGAGAATCGTCGACTGGAAAAGCTGGGACTGAAAACCATTCAGCGTGAAGATTTGCAACATCTGCACAACAAGCGTATTTTGTTTCGTGCACATGGGGAACCACCGGCCAGCTATGCCGCAGTAAATGAAAACGCCAATATGGTGATTGATGCTACCTGTCCTATTGTTACCGGACTGCAAAAACAAATTGAGCGTTCTTATCGCGCCGGTGAGCAAATTTACCTATATGGCAAGGCAACCCATGCGGAAGTGATTGGTATAGCCGGTTACATCAATAATGACCTGGTGGTGTTTAATGATTTTGACGAGTTGGATTTGGAGACAATGCCCAAGAAAATCACCTTGTACAGCCAGACCACACAGTCCATAGATAAGTTTCAGCAAATTGTAGATACCTTGTTGCGACTGGGGTTTGAGGTGAACGTGAAGAATACTATTTGTCGCTCGGTGGCGCACCGTAAGCCGGGCCTGCAAGATTTCTGCAGCCGTTTTGATAAAATAGTTTTTGTAGCGGGGCAAAACTCTTCAAACGGAAAATTTCTTTACCAGGTATGCAAAGATACTAACCCGAATACTTACTTCATCAGTAAACTTGATGAGCTGCAGCCCTCATGGTTTCTGCCCAATGAGCGGGTAGGCATCAGTGGAGCCACCTCCACTCCCTTGTGGCAACTCGCTGAGGTAAAAACCTATTTGGAGAATTTGTAGGTAATTATTACCTATGCAAAAAGCTGGTAGTAAAAAATACAATTAGCCTCTCGAAAACACAATCTTTTATTTTAGAAGAGATTCGAAAGAATCCTAAAATGACCAAAAAGGAACTGTCTGTTGCGTTGAATATAAACCCTTCGGCTATTCAAAAACATTTGGATAAATAGCAAGAGATGAGTCTTTTGGCAAGAAGAGGCAAAACCCGCTCTGCAATATGGCTGGTTAGAAAGAAATGGTAGTGACAGGGTAGGGGTGCATTTGCCCAAATTCCTCCATTTTAAAGCCCCGTGTTTGCACTTGCAATGTGTTGCCCTGCCGCTTTACTTCCAAGTAAAAATAACGGGGTTTTTGTTCTTGTTTCAGCAGATCGGAGAAATCTTTTTTTCCTTCCTTTTTGAGCGGTTGTCCCAGTCCGCCACCACCGCCAATAACTAAAAAAGCCTTCTTGTAAATATCGAAATATTCGAGGTTGTGTGAGTGTCCACTGAGAAATAATACCGCCTTGGGTGTATTGATATAGGCCGGAACATAGAGTTCCTGTACCTCTTTGGAGGGGTTGACCACGTTGCTGTTGGTGTAGGGCGAATGGTGGCTGCACACAATGATACACTTTACGCCGGCACTACGGTTCAACGAGTCGAGTATGCGTTCATACCACCGCACTTGTGCCTTGGCTTTCTCCTTGCCTATTTTTGAAAAATTAGAATTAAACAGCACCACTGCTACCGAATCCTGCACTACTATGTAGCCGGTAGTGGGCTGGTGGGGAAATCGTTGAATAAAATTTTTCTCTCCTGTTGAGGCTTTCATCAAATATTCATGATTACCGCAGATGGCATATACCGGTGTTTTGATGCTCTGCATGGCATTCAAGAAGTGATCTATGCGCTCCCAGTCGCCATTGCTGCTGCCATTGGCTACAAGATCACCCAGGTGAAATACCGCATCATGCTTGCGGCGTAAGAGGTCGGCCATCAAAGTGTCGGCTGCCTCTTTGTTCCGCTCGGTTTTTAGTAAGATGGTTTCCACCGCCATAGGTTCCTGGGTGTCGCTGATAAAGGCCAGGTTTTGCGCCTGTAATTCCATGCCTGCCAGGAGGCAAAAAAAGAGTATAAACTGTATTTGTTTCATGATTACAAAGATAAGTATTATCTTCGCATAATTTTAAAATTAAACTAATTTTTGTGAAAGGATCGTTTATGTTGTTTTTTCTTTTGATACTGACCGCTTACTGTGGGCTTAATTTTTATATTTTCACCCGGACTTATCAATCTTTGGAAATTGTTCCACATTTCCGGTGGTTGATGTTGGCGCTGATGGTGCTTTTAGCCATAAGTTTTATGGTGATGATGTTTTTCAAAAGCAGCCATGACAGTGCCGGCCTTAATATCTTGTGGCAGGTGAGCTCTTATTGGGTGGTGGTATTCTTATACTTACTCTTATTTTTATTGTCTATTGATATTTTACGCATTATATGCTGGGCGTTTGGAGTCCACCCTGCGACTTTCTTTGGCCTTCATTATCCCGCCATGAAATTGTTTCTTTTTGTACTCACCGCCCTGGTCTTTGGAGTGGTGTTGGGCATTGGCACTTATCGTGCAGCACACCCTGTGGTGAACACGGTGGAACTGACCGTTCATAAAGAAGCGCCGGGCCGTAGCGAGCTGAATATTGTGCTGTTGAGCGACCTGCATTTAGGTTCTATTAATGGACGTTCGGCTTTAGAGCGATGGGTAGGTCAGGTGAACAGGCTGCAGCCCGATATTGTGCTTATTGCCGGTGATGCTTTTGATGATAATCCTGCGCCGGTGGAGCGTAAACACTTGGGTGATATTCTACAAACCATGAAAGCCCCTTTGGGGGTTTATTTCAGTCAGGGTAACCATGATGGTTATGGTGATTTTGCCCGTGCGGTACAGTATCTGCAGGCGCATGGGGTAACTACTCTTCAGGATTCGGCGGTGTTGATCGACAGTAGTTTTTACGTGGTGGGCAGGTTGGATAAAAGTCCCACTCCGGGAGCATTTGCTAATGGCAGTCGTAAGACAGTGGAAGAACTGATGAAGGGCTTGGATAAAAGTAAACCTATTATTTTGATGGATCACCAACCCTACAATTTAGAGCTGGCAGAGGTGGCCGGTGTTGACCTGCAGGTGAGCGGACACACGCACCACGGACAATTATGGCCTTTCAGTATAATTACGGAAAGGATGTATGAAATAGACCATGGCTATCTCCGGAAGGGAGACAGCCATTTCTATGTTTCGCAGGGTGTAGGCACCTGGGGCCCCCCTTTACGCATTGGTACACGCGGGGAGATTGTATTGCTGAAAGTACGGTTTGAGCAGAAATAAGAAATTTTGTATTGATTTTTTATTATCTTTGTATAATTAATAAAAACCTAACATTTATGGATATTTCAAAAGTAGATCTGTTTATTGCCACTATGGGAAATAAATTTCCGGAAGACAAAATGATGTTATTACGTGAGCAGTTGCTCCACATGCCGGATGAGAAGTTTACCATGATACAACTGGCACCTTATAAGGATCCTATAACAATTCTGTTATTTTCAATTTTTTTGGGCGCTTACGGGGTTGACCGCTTTATGTTGGGCGAAACAGGCTTAGGTGTATTGAAACTATTGACTTGTGGTGGATTGGGTATTTGGGCTATTGTGGACTGGTTCCTGATTTCCGGTAAAACTAAAGAGTGGAATTATCAAAAATTCTGTCAACTGGCTGTTTAAAAAATATACAGCCCTTTCGCTACCTGCCAAGTATATCCTGCTCTTGTTTTGCATAGTGGGAGGCTATTGCTTTATTATTTTTTTGGATCATTGGGGTAATGGGGCCGGGCATGCGCTATGCCTGTTTAAGGCTTGTACGGGCTATCCTTGTCCCGGTTGTGGGATGGGGAGGGCTTCCTTACTGCTTTTTCATGGCCATATCGCTGATTCTTTAATGATGAACCCCTTGGCTTTTCCTTTTTTATTGTTTTGTACGGTCGCAGTATGTTGGATAATATATGACCTGTTATGCCGGCAAACCGGCTTTTATAGATTAATGACCAGACCTTTTCCGAAGGCTTTGGCAATAATGTTATTACTGCTCATTGCCGTCAATTGGATATGGAGTATTGTGAAAGGACTATAATATGAAAGAAAGGATTTATACAGGATTATATACGGATGTGCACACTCAGCAGGTGTTCCGTTGCGACATCTGTTTTGAGAAAGAAGGATTGAAAATTACAGACCGGGAAGGTCTCCGGCGGGATACTTATTGGTTGGTAGATGAAATATGGACGGATACAGTCCATTCCGGTGGCTTGTGTATTCTTTACAATAAAGACAGGTCCGTGTTAAAAATTTATGCGAAAAATATTCACCGGGACATTGCCAGATATTATAAAGGGCGCACTTTTGTACAGAGCCATACGAATTATTACATCACTATTTCTCGTGTGGCGTCAATTGCGGTAACCTTGGCGGTGCTGGCTGCAGTGGTCTATTTTTGGGTACTTCCTCCCGCAGCTGAATATGTTGCCGGGTATATTCCTGTTCGGGAAGAGACCAAATTGGGAGGTTATTACCTTGATTATTTGGTAAAGGATAATGTGGTAGATAGTGAAAAGACAGTACTGGTACAACAATTTTTTGACAGTTTGGCGTGGGCAAAAACATATCGTTATGAGATTAAGGTGTTGCAATCAAATCGCGTCAATGCTTTCGCTCTTCCGGGAGGAAGGATGATAGTATATACAGCCTTACTGGACAGCCTGGAGCATTATGAAGAATTGGCGGCTTTACTGGCGCATGAGTCAGCACATGTGGAGATGAAGCACTGTACTAAAAGCTTGAGCCGTTCTTTGTCACATTCTCTATTCCTTGCCTTGCTGACAGGTGATGTGAATACAAGCTTTGCTGTATTGGCCCGGAATGCGGATTTGTTACATACCTTGTCCTATTCTCGAGCAATGGAAAAGGAAGCAGATAAGCGGGCCTTACAGATGTTGGAAGAGGAAGGGATAAGTCCCGGCAGTATGCTTACCTTATTGAATCGTTTGGATACACTTGGGGAGCAAGGGTGGTTGGATAAATATGATCTTATTAGTACCCACCCGGCCATGGATAAACGGAAAGCATATATACAAAGCATGCTTCCGGAACAGTGGGATATACATCCCGCGCATGAAGCAGCTTTGCTCAATATTTGGGAGAAATTATATATAAAAAGCACCTATCCAATGATGAATAGATGCTTAGTGAGGGT
>JAVBSQ010000064.1:0-2889 GCA_031556695.1 Bacteroidales bacterium
CACAGCACGTGTACAGGAAATGATTAAAGAGGGTTCAACACCAGTGCAAATAAGGGCTTCATGGAAAACAGATATGGAGCGTTTTTTGGTACAACGGAAAAAATATTTATTGTACGAGTAGCTTTTTTTGCAGATCAAAAAAAAATATATACATTTGTGGTGTGATTGAGTTTTTTAATATAAAATATATCAACCGCCCAAATGATGACTACAAATTCAACCGCCGTTCAATTATACAATATGTTGCATCCTAAATTAGGAAGCCATGCTAGTGAAAGTTTAATCCATTACGTAGATACAAAAGTGGAAACTGAACTTAATAAGAAAAAAGACACGTTGGCAACAAAGCAAGATTTATCGGAATTATCCAAAACATTATCGAAGGAATTAACCAACAGAATGGATAATCATTTCAGATGGATGATCAGCTTAATTCTTGGCCAAACTGCTCTCTACACCGGGCTCATCTATTTCTTGGTAAAAAGCCTCTCCTAGCCCCTTCGGCGGAACTCCGCACAAACAATAGCCGTACTCACCGCTACGTTTAGAGACTCACTGGTGGATACATTAAGAGGGTAAGGTGGAATATATAATTTTGAGGTGAGCAATGCTTCTATTTCTTTGGAAATACCTTGTCCCTCGCTACCCATAACCAGCACGGCGGGAGTAATTAAATTTTCCTTATATATATTTTCACCATCAAGTGTAGTGCCGTAAACCGGCATTTGTTGGGCGGCTTGTTGTAAAAACATGGGGAGGTCTGTATAATGTACCTTCACCCTAAATATAGCTCCCATAGTGGCTTGCACCACCTTAGGATTATAACAGTCGGCAGTGGTAGGTGAGCACACAATATGTTTTATTCCAAACCAGTCCGCTATACGAATAATGGTTCCTAAATTTCCGGGGTCCTGCACACCATCAAGTGCTAAAACAAGATTATTCAACACTGTTGTGGTTTCGAGTGTATAAGTAGGCTTCTCAAGTACTGCCAATACGGAGGATGGCGTTTTAAAACTGCTGATTTTTTTCATCTCAGCAGGCGTTATATCAGTCAAGGCAAACAATTTGAGTACATTTAGTCCGGAGCGCTGCGCTTCTTCTACCATTTTTGTTCCTTCCACCACAAACAAGCCCAATTCATCGCGGTACTTTTTGTGCGCAAGAGAGGTGATCATTGATATATCAGATTTGGATAACATGGAATATTACGAGTGATGAGTGATAAGTGATGAGTGATGAGTGACAGCAGACTCAAAATATTGCCAAAGTGGATCGTTGGGAACAGGAGCTACAACTGATATCTTTTCTTTTTTTACAGGGTGAATAAAAGAGATGGAACGGGCATGAAGAGAGATACTTGCATCAGGATTGGAGCGGTTAGCTCCATATTTCAGGTCGCCCTTAATGGGTGAACCTATGGCTGCCAATTGACAGCGGATCTGATGATGGCGGCCGGTGAACAGCAGTACCTCCAATAAGTGATAGTTATCGCCACTATGAAGCAAGGTATATTGTAAGCGGGCCTCTTTGGTGCCGGGACGAGCCTCGGGATAAGCAAAACTCTTATTCATTTTTTCATTCCGTGCCAAATAATGTGTCAAAGTTGCAGTGCCTGGCATAGGGCATTTTTTCACGATAGCCCAGTAAGTCTTGTCCACCTGTCCATCGCGAAAAAGCTCATTCAAACGTTCCAAAGCCTTACTTGTCTTAGCAAACATCGCAATGCCCGTTACAGGGCGATCAAGACGGTGAGGAACACCCATAAATACATTTCCGGGCTTGTTATCTCGTTCCTTAATAAACCGCTTGAGTATTTCGCTCAAGGGTTCATCACCGGTCTTATCTCCCTGCACAATTTGCCCCGCCCGCTTATTTACTATAAGCAGATGATTGTCTTCATAAAGAATTTCTACGGCCTTAGTATTGTTCTGCATCGGAGGGGAAATCACAGGCTTTCACATCTTTGATGTAATGCTGAAAAGCCTTATTCATTTCTTCGTATAAGTTATGGTAACGGCGCAAAAAGCGTGGAGAGAAATCAACATTCAAACCTAACATATCATGCGATACCAGTACCTGTCCGTCAACGCTATTTCCTGCACCTATGCCTATAATAGGAATTTTTAATTCTTTTGCCACCTGAGCACCAAGCAGAGCAGGAATTTTTTCCAGCACAATAGCAAAACAGCCGGCATCTTCTAAAAGGTGAGCATCGCTGATTAATTTGTCAGCTTCCTCCTTTTCTTTGGCGCGTACAGAGTAGGTACCAAATTTTTGGATAGACTGTGGGGTAAGCCCTAAGTGCCCCATCACCGGAATTCCGGCAGAGAGAATACGGCGTACCGACTCTATAACATCTGAACCTCCTTCCAATTTCACTGCATCAGCCTCACTCTCTTTCATAATTCTAATGGCTGACATAACGGCCTCTTTCGAGTTACCCTGGTAAGTGCCAAAAGGCATATCCACCACTACCATGGGGTTTTTTACCGCACGCACCACGCTTTGGGCGTGATAAATCATTTGATCAAGCGTTATAGGCAGGGTCGTTTCATGGCCTGCTATGACATTAGCGGCAGAGTCGCCCACTAAAATAACATCAATACCTGCGGCGTCAATAATTTTTGCCATGGTATAATCGTAGGCTGTTAGCATCGCTATTTTTTCCCCTTTTTGTTTCATTTCAAAAAGGCTATGGGTAGTGACAACCCGTTTTTTTCCTTCTACAGACATAATCAATTACGAATTACAAATTACGAATTACAAAGGTAAATATTTATGGGACATAGCCAAAATAAGCCAACAAAGTGACATTTTGTCATAATTTTCGATTTGGCACGATGATTGTAGTAAAGTTTATTGTATTCCGAATCTTTGAATCTTTAA
>JAVBSQ010000073.1:0-3971 GCA_031556695.1 Bacteroidales bacterium
TCCTTCTATCCGGCTTTCCCTTGCCGGAATTTCGAGAAAATCCTTTCTTGCTGGCCATGTGCTTCTTAAAGGACTCGCGACGCTCTGTGCGGGTGTCGCCAAAGGACTCACGGCGACCTTCACTACGCTCTCCACGTTCGCCACGAGACTCTCCGCGATCACCACGCGAATAGTCTCCGCGTGGTGAATCACGACGGGGACCGCGGCGGGGCGCTTGTTCACCACGGGGGGTGGCTATATCAACGCGTAAAGGGCGTTTGTGGTAGTCAATACCATTCAGGTTTTCTAAAATAGCATCAGCATATTGAGCATCAACATCGGCATAAGTGAATCCTTCATAAATATCAATACGGCCAATGTCAATACCGTGTTTACCTGCCCCTTTATGCATCAACTGAATAATTTGGGGTGGTTCAACATTTTCCTTGCGGCCAATGTTGAAAAACATACGGGTGTAGTTTCCACCACCGCTGCCATGGTCACCACGCTCTCTTCTTTCTCCGCGGTCGCTTCTTTCACGACGGTCTCTGCGGCGATTTTCCGAGTCGGCAAACTCGTCAATATTTAAATCGGGGGCGTTTTTATAGTAATCGAGGAAACGGTTAAATTCCACGGAAACCAGGCGGTGTACCAATTCTTCTTTGGTCAGACCCGACAGTTTTTCCAAAATCACCGGAAGATACTCGTTGATAGCTTTATTATCAACATTTATAGCTTCAATGTTTTCAATGATATGGAAGAGTTGTTTTTCGCAAATTTCTTGTCCCGTAGGAATTTTTGCTTGAGTAAACTGCTGGCCGATAATTTTCTCAGCACGTTTGATTTTGTGCTTTTCCTTAAGATTAATGATAGCAATAGAAATACCCGTTTTGTCGGCGCGACCGGTACGGCCGCTACGGTGGGTATATTGCTC
The DNA here is from genome assembly GCA_031556695.1 of Bacteroidales bacterium. Classification (GTDB taxonomy): domain Bacteria; phylum Bacteroidota; class Bacteroidia; order Bacteroidales; family UBA932; genus UBA932. Next base: position 914 of record JAVBSQ010000073.1, read on the forward strand.
AATCTCATCAGGCAGGTTATAGTTGATCACGTGCGAAAGGTCGTTCACGTCGATACCGCGGGCTGCCACATCGGTGGCCACCAACATCTGCAATTGACGGCTACGGAAGCGTTTCATTACCGCATCACGTTGTGCTTGTGAAAGATCGCCATGCAGGGCGTCGGCATTGTAACCGTCTTTTATCAGCATATCCGCCACATCTTGCGTTTCCTGGCGGGTACGACAAAATACAATAGAATAAATATCAGGATAGTAGTCTGCAATACGTTTCAGTGCTAAATAGCGGTCTTTGGCTTGTACCAAATAAAAATAGTGATGTACATTTTTAGAACCCGAGTTTTTAGACCCTATAGTTACTTCAACAGGGTCATTCATGTAGCTGCGGGAAATACGTTCCACCTCCATAGGCATGGTGGCCGAAAAGAGGAGGGTATTTTTATCTTCAGGAGTTTTGGATAAGATGAAGTCAATATCTTCTTTGAAACCCATATTCAGCATCTCATCAGCCTCATCAAGCACCACATTACGTATGCCCGAGAGCTTAATGTAGCCGCGCTTGGTAAGGTCAACCATACGGCCGGGGGTAGCCACAATGATATTCACGCCTTTGGCAAGGCTGCGTTTTTGTGCTTCAATAGAAGCTCCACCATACACAGCAAGGATTTGAACACCTTTTTTGTATTTCGAGAAGTTTTTTAAGTCGTTGGTTATCTGCACACAAAGTTCACGGGTAGGGCAAAGAATCAACACCTCGGTATGATGTGCGTTCATGTCTAGTTTTTGCAGGCAGGGAATACCAAAAGCGGCGGTTTTGCCGGTACCGGTTTGCGCAAGGGCAACAAGGTCTGTGTCGTTGTTAAGTACAATAGGAAGAACTTCAGCCTGTACAGGCATAGGGCGTTCAAAACCTAATTCATTGATAGCGTTTAGAATGTCTGGTTCGACGCCTAGTTCAGCAAATGTTTTCAAAGAGGTAAAATTAAAATTAGGGCACAAAGATACACAAAAAAGCTGATTAAAAGGAGATGCGGGCTATAATTTTAGGGTTGATGAGTTCCCTATAGGCATCTTTACCTATCCAACGGGCAGTCTTATCTGCGGAATTAGAGAGCTTCTCCGACATTTTTAATGCTTTTGGGTATAGCGATTTACTACGTTTTCCTATGCCTCTTAATGCCCAGTTTACAGATTTGCGTACAAAATTGCGTTCATCGGTAGCATATTGCTCAATTAAGGGAAGCAAGTCGGAAAAGGTCTTGTCCGGCTGCTTTTTATCGCCAATAGCCAAGGTGGCTATAAGGCTAAAGGCGGTGCGGCGGACAAATTCTTTGTCGGAGAGAGCATATTCCCTTATTTTTTCATAACTAAATGGAAGGTAGCGAAATATATTCACGCAACATTGATCACAGGTGTCCCAGGAGTCAAAATCATGTGTCCATTTATCCATTAATTTAGGGCTAAATTTTTCGGGGTCGGCTATCATGGAGGCTATTACACGGGCTTCATGCCAGCCGCTCTTCCACAATGCTTCGGCCAGGGGCTGATTTTTGCCATATTGTTTGGCTATTTTGCGGAGTGTTACTACAGAGATCCCAAAGGCATCTTTCTCTGTCACCTTTATCCCAAACCTTGCCATACCTGCAATATTTTTGGTGTTCCGCAGTTCCTCAAATTGTGCGAATATGTCGTTTAGTTCTTGCATTTCAGTTTAGTATCCGTACTTCGCCCACATCTTCCTCAGTAGCTCTCTTATAGAATTTTCTTTCTGATTGTTACCGGGATTATATAAAGCTGTACCTGCAATCTTTTCGGGCAGGTATTCCAAATCCACGAAGTTGTTGGCATAATCGTGAGCGTACTTGTAATCTTTTTGATAACCAAGCTCTTTCATTAGTTTGGTAGGGGCGTTGCGCAGGTGTAGAGGTACGGGTAAATCGCCGGTTTCCTCTATAAGTGCATTGGCATTATTGATTGCCATGTAAGTAGCGTTACTTTTAGGTGAGGTAGCAAGGTATACTGCGGTTTGTGATAGCAATATACGTGCTTCCGGCATACCTATTTTATGCACAGCATCAAAACAACTGTTGGCCATCAGCAGGGCATTGGGATTGGCCAGTCCAATATCTTCCGACGAGAGGATAAGCATACGGCGGGCTATAAACAGGGGATCTTCGCCACCGGCCAGCATACGTGCTAGATAATACACAGCAGCAGTAGGATCACTGCCACGCATACTTTTGATGAAGGCGGAGATGATATCGTAGTGCTGTTCACCGTTTTTATCATACAGGGCTATATTTTCCTGCAGGCGCTCTTTTACAATCTCATTGTTGATTATAATAGTATCTTCATCGCCATAAGTGCGTACCAATAAATCTATTATATTAATAAATTTACGGGCATCGCCACCGGAAAACCGGAATATTGCCTCGGTTTCCTGTATGTCGAATTGACGGGTTTTGAGGTAGATATCTTCCTTAAGTAAACGATCAAGTAAATTCTGTAAGTCAAATACAGTTAATGACTTTAATACATAAACCTGACAGCGGGAAAGGAGGGGGGAGATCACTTCAAAGGAGGGGTTCTCAGTGGTAGCGCCCACTAAAATGACAGTACCATCTTCTACAGCGCCCAGGAGTGAATCTTGCTGTGCCTTGCTGAAACGATGGATCTCGTCAATAAATAAAATGGGCGGTTTGGGACTGAAAAGTCGCTGGCTTTTGGCTTTTTCAATTACCTCACGTATGTCTTTAACCCCCGAATTGATAGCAGAAAGTTGGTAAAATTGTCGTTCCAGCCGGCCGGCAATAATGCGTGCCAGGGTTGTTTTCCCTACACCGGGAGGTCCCCACAAAATGAAAGAGCTGATATTGCCGGAATCAATCATCGTGCGCAGCACTGCGCCTGGCGCTACCAGATGCGATTGTCCCACGTATCCCTCAAAAGAGTGAGGGCGCATACGTTCAGCCAGGGGGGTTGTAGGAATCATTGTCATGCTACAAAGATAATGCAAATTTTCTACTTTTCTTTTTTGTTTTTCCATAATTCTACTTAACAT
>JAVBSQ010000082.1:0-9226 GCA_031556695.1 Bacteroidales bacterium
GCCCACAATAACGCCGGTTCCATTGAGTAGCGGATTTTGGTTCGGGTGCTTATACAAATATAAATTTTTTCCGTTAACGCTACTGTTACGCGCGTCATAGCTTACAAAATCAGCATCACGCAATGCAATGCCTATTACCCAGGGAATATCGGCTATGGCTTGAAGATCATCCTTATTGACATGTGCCTCAAAATAGTGGAATAATTCACTTATGACTAGCTTATCATGGGAAATGGTGCGGAGTGCATCTTTCATTTCCCTGCGGGTGATATTATTGAAGACCGTTACCGTAATCTTTAACTTGCCGTCAGCGGTAATAGCATATTCCGGAATCTTATTCTCCCTGATACGCGCATCTATTTTGTTAAGATTATTGGTTTCAAACACGGAATAGAGTTTTTCCAATCCTTTGTATTGACGGTTGGCGGCTAATGGTTCTACTCTTGCAAAATACGCATTATTTTCAATGTATTGAACAAGATTAATACCTTGCGCCAAATAGTTTTCTCTTTCTTCTTTGGTAGGTAGTTGTGAAAACTGCATAACAACATAGTTAGCATTATCAACTCCCCTCACATTTTTTACGAATACGTTCTTTTTATTGCCGATAAAGCTTTTGGCATTCTCCTGAGGCGTGTAAACCACGCTGTTAAAACGAAGCGAACGCGGCGCCGTTTGTGCCCAGCCTATACTGCAAGACACTATAACACCTAAAAGACTTATGAATAATATTCTTTTCATATATTGATATGGTTCCTATTTAATTTATAAATTGGGCTTGTTTATTTTTTCCTCCCATGCGGAAACCCAGTGTAATACGCAATACATCATTTAATTTGTTTTGCGTGGACGAGACGTTTATGAGGTAGGATAAATCTAAGGTTACATTTTTGTAGGCTAAGCCAAGGCCGGTGGTTAAGTATTGATAAGCACCTGACGAAGAACCTTCGGTCACATAACCAACACGAGCCATAAGCATTTTATTATAGGTATACTCCAAGCCGGTTGAAATAGCAATTTGCTTTAATTCTCCGACAAAACCATCAGGCGAATCGGAAAAAGAGCTGAACATGCCACCCAATACCGATGCCGTGGAATCATTCTCGGGCACCATTAGTTTATTAAGGTCTAAAGACAGCGCCAGGTGGTGGGCCGGTGCCACATAGGTGCCAATCCGGCCACCGATGCGGATGTTCATTGGCAGAAACGCCCCGGATTTTCCGTCTTCATAACTTATTTTTGTTCCGATGTTTGATAATGCAAGGCCTAATCCATACTGTATGTTTTGTCCGAAAAGCGTAGCATCTGTTTGATGGTAAACACCAAAATCAGCTGCTACAGCCTGTCCCGCTTTTGATCCGGGGTAAGCGGTACCGTAATTACTGTAAACATAACGCAACAGAAAGCCGAGCGACCATTTGGGCGACAGTTGGATACCGTATCCCAGATCTATGGCAAATTCATTGACTCTATTTTCTCCCAACGGGTTATTTTCATCATCGCGGAGATTGGCTTTGCCCGGTGAATTATAACGGAACGAGCCGCTAAATGAATGTCTGTTGAATTTATAAAATCCGCTCAGATAAGCCTGTGTAGCCTCTTTAGAAAGAGTAACAGGTGTGTAATTTAAAGAAATGCCGTAAAGATTGTCAAGGAATGCATATTTGGCAACATTCCAATATTGGGATGAAAGGTCGGCTTCTGTTGCAACGCCGGTGCTGCCTAAAGCTGATGAACGGGCATCGGGGGCTTCATTCAACCACGGAACAGCTGTTGATATGGTGTGATCCTGAGCCTGCAGGGTAACAAAAGTTGAGGCAACAAGACATAAACCGATAAGTGTTTTTTTCATATAAAATAGATATCAAAATTGGGGGGATTAGAAAGAAAATACCTGAAAGTAGAGGGGGCCGTCAAAAAACTCATTCGGATTGGTGTCGGCATCCATCCACACTACAATACCTTTTTTGGCCTTGTTCGACATATACATGGCGTGGTGCAATTTATTGGTAGTAGGAGATATTACCTGGTCTGCAGGGGCAACATCATAGCCGCTGAAATCGGTTTTCTTGAGCAAAATAGCACTTTTTCCACCCATAGCACTTTCAATCCCCAAACGATAAACAAAAGCAGGGTTTTCATCATGGCCCATAGCTATAGACTGACAGGCTATTTCGCGAGCATAAACAAGGGGATACAGGGTTTTACCAGTGGTACCCCATTCCAACTCTCCACTCACAAAATCTACCGCCTGAACGCCCATGCCAAGTTGCCCCTGGTAGGAGGTTGATCCTATTTGATAAGAGAAAAATAGTGTCTCACGTTCTTTATAATAGAAAGTAAACGGCAAAGACTGCCCTTGTCCTGGCACCGATGCCAATTTTAAGCCGCTGCTTTCTGTGTTCCACCTTTTTACTCCGTCCTTGTTGACATGTTGAACCCACGAAAAATAAGCAAATGAAGTCTCGGTTTGCTTTGCGTCATAAGTTACAATAACGCCGCCCCGCCCATCAGGAATAAGAGATTTGATGGCAAAGAGCGCCATCCTGCCGTCGGTATGCACATCGGTAGGCAAGCTCCATTGTGGGGTGAAAGTAGATGAGCTATAAGTGTATTTTTGCACCCTGGCCTTACTTCCATTACCTCCACTATCATAATAGTAGCTTATGAAGAAATTGCTGCCGCTATCGTGTGTAATCAAGGGGAGCGACACCGGATTCTTGGCCAAGGCGGAAGCTAATGTCACAGCAGGCGTTAGTGGAACGCCGTTAGGAGCTATGGCGCGGGCATAGATGTTGGTAGTCAAGGTGCTTGCAGCTTCCCTGCTGTTATACCATACCGTAATAATGGTACCGTTGGCCAATTCCGTTAAACTGCCACCCAACTGATAATTGGACTGCGATTCCACATCGGGACTGTATAAAAAATTTGTAATATCCCTTTCCCACCGCTTTGTACCATTGGCATCCACTTTATTCATTACAATATTCCAAGGGCCTAACTCATCTCTGGAGGGCATATCACGCCAATAAGAAGTTACAACACATCCACCATCGTTCGTCCCTATGGCATAGAGTGTTGCCAATGTTTGGCTCCCGGTGGTGCGATTGCTTACGGTTGTACTTTTAGACCATTGAACTACACCGTCCTTTACTTTTTGCATGTATATGCCATACTGACTGTTTGTGGTATCCCGGCTATAACGTTGACGGGCGAAAACGACAAAAAAGGTGCCTTGTTCCGTTTTAGATTCTGCAATTATGGGATTGATCCCATAATTGTCCAATAGCTGTTTGGTGTCCTCACCGGGAACATTTTCTCCCCTGACTTCCGTCTTGAAACATAGAGAGAGAACAAACGACAAGGCAACAAAAACATAAAAACTTTTTTTCATATAGAATATTATTGTTTTTTGAATTATTCATTTATAGATTAAATAAAACGCAACAAAGGTAGTAAAAAATGAGGAAAGTTAACTATATATTAACATTTTATTTTCTTTTTCATTGGAGTACCCTCTATATTAATTCATTAAATTAATAATATCCTGACTGCTTATTTTCCTTATCTTTGTCGGCAAATTGTTCACTTAAAATTTAATACCATATGTATGCATTTTATTTTTGGCCGGTAATTCTCCTCATGGAGTGTTTTATGTTTGCCACAGGTATTGTTATTTGGTTGTTCACCTTTCTTTTTGACCCCATGCGTAAGGCTGTTGATTGGCATGCTACCATTTGGGCAAAACTGCATTACCAAATCAATCCTTGGTGGAAAGTGCGTTATACGGGCGCGGAACATGTGAAACAAGACAAGCCCTACATCATTATATGTAACCACCAGTCTATGCTGGATATAGTGTTAATGTACTATATTCCCCGCATTTTCAAGTGGGTATCCAAGAAGGAAGCGATATGGGTGCCTTTTGCCGGCCCCTCTCTTCTTATGCATCGTGATATTCTGATTAGTCGCGGCGCCGGGAAAAGCGTAAAATATATGATGAAAAAAGCCCAATATTTTCTTCCTCACAATGTGTGTGTGGCCATGTTCCCGGAAGGTACACGTACCAAAGACGGACAGATACACCGCTTCAAAGAGGGTGCTTTCATTATGGCAAAAACAACTAAAACCGCCATACTACCTGTGATAATGAACGGCAATTTTGATATGATGCCGAAAAAAGGATATAGTATCCGCCGTAAACAAAATTTTCAAATAAAAGTATTGCCCGAAATTTCTATAGAAGAAATAGAACACCTATCAGCCAAAGAACTAAGTGAAAAACTACACGCCTTAATGCTTGCCGAGCACCGACAAATGGCGCCGGAGAAGTATCGGTAAAAAGTGACGGGTAACGGGTGACAAGTTACAAGGTTACAAGTTACAATATTGTTCATTATTCATTGTTCATTTCACTCTCAACTCTCAACTCTCAACTCATGAATTCTCCTAAACATACTTTTGCCCGCACCTTCCCCGTTACTACCGACCATGTGGACTGGGAGAAGAAACTCAGTATCCCCGGTCTCTTTCTTTTCTTACAGGAAGTTGCGTGGGAACACGCCAATACTTGGAATTTCGGTTATAAACAGCTGAATGAAAAAGGACAATTTTGGGTATTGTCCAAATTAAAAGTAGAGATAGACCATTATCCGCAATGGAATGAAGAACTCAACCTTCATACCTGGGGTAAGGAACCCGAAGTACTTACCGCCTACCGCGACTATATCGGCTACGACAGCGATAACCAACCTTACTTTAAGGCTACTTCTGCCTGGCATATCTTAAGCATGGCCACAGGCCGTCCTCAGCGGGTGGACGTGATGAAAGAACACTGTCCCATTCCCGAAGGCTACCATGCCATAGAAGCACAGCCTGCTAAACTCCCGTCACCCCTTGCAGAACCGGTCACCCGTCACTCGTCACAAGCCTGTTGCGAGTGTAACGAAGCAATCACTCGTCACCTTGATGTTGTACTAAGCGATATCGACATGAATATGCATGTCAACAATACCCGTTATATACAATGGGTGCTTGATAGTTTTTTGCCTGAGTTTGCTATGAGCCATAAAATTAAAGAGATAGAAGTTAACTTCTTGCAACAAGCCAAATTGGGTGACCAGTATTATATCGCAACACAGGAATTAAGCGATAATACCTTCCTTTCCGCCGCCATTCGCTTAAGTGATAATAAAGAACTTGTCCGTGTTCAAACTGTTTGGTTTTAAGTATTTTAACTTTTAACTTTTAACTTTTTTTGGTATCTTCGCAGGTTAATAATACCTGTTGAAGATGGAAGCAGCACTGCAAAATTATTCGGAAGATAACATACAAACCCTGGACTGGAATGAGCATATACGTCGCCGGCCGGGTATGTATATTGGCAAACTGGGTGATGGCACCCAACCCGACGATGGTATCTACGTGCTGTTGAAAGAGGTGTTGGACAACTCCATTGATGAGTATGCCATGGGCTTCGGTACAAAAATTGAAATTACCATCAGTGAGAGAGAAGTGACTGTGCGCGACTACGGTCGTGGTATTCCACTCGGAAAAGTGATTGACGTGGTGAGCAAGATGAACACCGGTGCCAAGTACGACAATAAAGTATTTAAAAAATCCGTAGGCTTGAATGGGGTAGGGGTGAAGGCTGTGAATGCTCTTTCCATAGCTTTTGAGGTTCAGTCGTTTCGCGAGGGACAAACTTTCTATGCCGCTTTCAGCAAGGGTGTGCTGACCGATAAAAAAGAGTTGAAAACAACCGAAAAAAACGGCACTCTCACTCGTTTTACGGCCGATGATGAACTGTTCAATAACTACACATTCAACATGGAGTTTGTAGAACAGATGGTACGTAACTATACCTATCTGAATGCCGGTCTTACTGTATTACTAAATGATACAAGCTATATCTCCAAAAACGGATTACTTGATCTGCTGAATGAAAACATGAGTGAGGAGCCTCTTTATCCTCCTATACACATCAAAGCCAATGATGTGGAAGTGGTAATTACTCATGGACATGAGTATGGTGAATCTATCTCCTCCTTCGTCAACGGACAATATACCACACAGGGCGGTACCCACCTGTCGGCCTTTCGTGAAGCTGTGGCTAAAACGGTGAAAGATTTTTTCAAAAAAGATTTTGACCCGGTGGATATTCGCCACTCCATGGTAGCTGCTGTGAGCGTAAAGGTGGAAGAACCTGTTTTTGAATCGCAAACCAAAACTAAACTGGGATCTAAAGACATGGGCCCCAATGGACCCTCGGTGCGCAACTTTATGATAGACTTTTTGCAGGAATATTTAGATAATTACCTGCATAAACACCCTGATGTTGCCGAAACATTACTTAAAAAAATATTAGACTCGGAGAAGGAACGTAAAGCCATATCCGGCATACAAAAATTAGCCCGCGAACGAGCCAAAAAATCCAACCTGCATAATAAAAAATTGCGCGACTGTCGTGTGCATTACAGTGATAAACACGAGCAGGCGCAAGCCTCTACGCTCTTTATCACGGAGGGTGACTCGGCCAGCGGATCTATTACCAAAAGTCGCAATGTCAATACCCAGGCTGTATTTAGCCTGAGAGGTAAGCCGCTAAACACTTACGGAATGACCAAAAAAGTGGTCTATGAAAATGAAGAATTCAACCTCTTGCAGGCGGCACTGAATATAGAAAATGACCTCGAAGACCTGCGTTACAACAACGTGGTGATAGCTACTGATGCCGATGTGGACGGTATGCACATTCGTCTGATTATTATTACATTCTTCCTTCAATTCTTCCCCGACCTTGTGCGGCAAGGCCACCTGGCCACCCTGCAAACACCGCTCTTTCGCGTTCGTAACAAAAAAGAAACTGTTTATTGCTACAATGAAGAGGAAAAAAATGAAGCTGTAGCCAAGCTGGGGGCACACCCTGAGATAACTCGCTTTAAAGGTTTGGGTGAAATTTCACCAGATGAGTTTCGTAACTTTATTGGTGAAGATATACGCTTGGAGAGAGTACGTTTGAGCAAAGAAGACTCTATTCCCGATCTTCTCGAATTTTATATGGGCAAGAATACGCTCGACCGTCAGGCATTTATTATTGATAACCTCCGTGTGGAAGAGGGTTTGGAGACGGAAGAAGAGGCAGTGGAGGAAGCAATTGAATTATAAAAAATGGAAATAAGAGCTGATATATATTTAGGAGATAGCAATACCTTGCTCAAAGAACTACCAGATAATTCTGTCGATTTGATAGTGACTTCTCCACCATATGCAGATCAACGTAAAAGCACTTATGGAGGTGTTCGTCCCGATGAATATGTTGCATGGTTTCTGCCAATCACCCAACAGCTTTTACGAGTGCTGAAACCTACGGGAACATTTATACTGAACATTAAGGAAAAAGTTGTAGAAGGAGAGAGGAGTACATATGTAATGGAACTTATCTTGGAAATGAGAAAACAGGGTTGGTTTTGGACGGAGGAGTTTATTTGGCATAAAAAAAATAGCTATCCAGGAAAGTGGCCAAATCGTTTTCGCGATTCATGGGAGCGATTATTGCAGTTTAATAAAAGTCGGACGTTTAATATGTATCAAAACGAAGTTATGGTTCCAATGGGAGATTGGGCAAAAACTCGACTTAAGAATCTTTCGGAAACGGATAAAAGACGAGATAACTCTAAAGTAGGGAGTGGATTTGGGAAAAACATAGCGAATTGGGCAACTAGGGATAAAGCATATCCAACTAATGTTCTCCATTTGGCTACGGAGTGTGGGAATAAAAATCATAGTGCGGCCTTTCCTGAAGAATTGCCGGAGTGGTTCATAAAATTATTTACAGAAGAGGGGGATGTTGTACTGGATCCGTTTATGGGTTCTGGAACTACATTGAAAGTTGCAAGTAAAATGAAACGAAATTCTGTAGGGATAGATATTGTTCGAGAATATTACGATATGGTTTGTACGCAAATTCGTCCAATTGAGCACTATTTATTTGATGAAATTAAAGAGTATGGCACGACAAAATCAAGAAAAAAGAAAATTATCAAAGAAAGTATCAGAATATGTTGAGCAGCATATAGGTGTCTTTCATCAGAAAAGGATTCAGAGTTTAGATAGTTTGAAGCTTGCCCAAGTTCTCAAACGTAAAAATCCATATTTGTTTAAAGCGAAGTATGTGCTAACTGCAGAGCAGATAATTCGAGCATTGGTTGATGCACACATTTCTTCAAACGAAGAAACAATTTTTGGAGATTGGTTGGAGGGGCTTGCGATTTTCATTAACGGAGAAATTTATGGCGGTTATAAATCTGGTATAACAGGAGTAGACCTGGAATTTGATAAAGATGGGAAGAGGTATATTGTGGCGATTAAATCGGGCCCAAATTGGGGGAATAGCTCTCAGATCGCTAAAATGGTATCTGATTTTAAAACGGCAAAAAGAGCCTTACGTACGAGCAATTCCAGGCTGACCATTGAAGCTGTTAATGGCTGTTGTTATGGAAAGGATCGTAGTCCAGATAAAGGGGATTATCAAAAATATTGTGGACAAAGATTTTGGGAATTTATATCAGGAGAAGAGAATCTATATACTGATATTGTAGAACCATTGGGCAGTAAGGCAAAGGAGAAGAATGATGATTTTATGAAGTCTTATTCAAAAATGATCAATAAATTTACAAAAGAATTTGCAAATGATTTTTGTGAGGATACAGGAGAGATAGATTGGAAAAAATTGGTTCAGTTTAATTCAGCACAATAAGAAATAGATTATGTCCGAAGATATAGAACTCATTAACGAAGAAGAAACTGCCGCCTCCGGAGAGCCGCAGGGTAAGTATGCCAAGCTCCTCAATGATGGAGAGAAGCGCTACAAGCTCACCGGTATGTACAAAGACTGGTTTTTGGATTACGCTTCCTACGTTATCCTTGAACGCGCCGTGCCGCATATTAATGACGGATTGAAGCCTGTGCAACGGCGCATCATGCACTCCATGAAGCGCATGGACGATGGCCGCTACAATAAGGTGGCCAACATCATTGGGCACACCATGCAGTTTCACCCCCACGGCGATGCTTCCATTGGCGATGCTTTGGTACAACTCGGACAGAAAGATCTTTTGGTAGACTGTCAGGGTAACTGGGGTAACATCTTTACCGGTGATGGTGCTGCTGCTCCCCGTTATATCGAAGCACGCCTCACCAAATTTGCCGGCGAGGTGGTCTTTAA
>JAVBSQ010000153.1:0-11313 GCA_031556695.1 Bacteroidales bacterium
TTTGTCCGGCAATAAAGAAGCGCTCTTTAGCACCTTACACGCCGGCCGCCGCGCCCCACAACTCAAAACTACCATGGGCATGCTGGTGCGCACCATTCCCGTTTATGTACAAATTGACAAGGGAGAAAGTGTGGAAAACTACCTGCAAACTGTGAAAAAAGATTTTGTGGAAACCATGCAGCACAGCAATACTCTATCCTTTGGAGAACTGGCGGAAGCCTATAATATCAAGGCTGATCTGCTCTTTGTTTACCAGTCTGAACTGCTCAATAACTTTGAATTTGGCGGTGAGAAAATCCCCTTCCGTCGTATATCTACCCCACATGCCAAAGCCAATATCAGTATTATGGTGTTCAAGCGAGAAAGCAGTTTTGAACTCTTTTTTGAATACTGTCGCGACATGTATAGCGAAACAGCCATCCGCCGTTTTGCCCAATCCATGGAAACCGTGTTGGTCAATATGATGGCGGACACCAAAGCGCCCGTCAACAAAATTTCCATCATTAGTACCGAGCAGGAAGCAGCGCTGCAAAGCTTCCGCGAAGTAGCCACCTGCAAAATCGAAGAACCTATAGTGCACCGTATTTTCGAAAAACAGGCCGTACAAAACGCTAACAAAACCGCACTAGTCGCCTCAGACAAAACTTTCACTTACACAGCACTCAATGAACAGGCTAATATTTTAGCCCATTCATTAATAGAACGCGGCATCAAACCGCAAAGCAAAATCATCATACTCCTACCCCGCACCAGTCGCGTGATGATTTCCATCATGGGTATACTGAAAACAGGCTCTGCTTATATCCCCTGTGACCCCGATTATCCCGCCGAACGCATTGAGCACATCATGTCCGACAGCGGCGCAGGCTTCATTATCACCACGGCTGACAAGGTGGGGAAATTTGAAAAGGGTAAGGCGGTGGACGTGGAAGAGTTGTTGAAAGGAAGTAAAAAAGACAATCCTAACGTTCCTGTAAAACCGGAAGATTACTCTTATATCATCTACACCTCCGGATCTACCGGCAAACCCAAGGGCGTGCTCCTGCACCACTACGGACTGGCCAATTACGTTAATCCGCACAAAAACAACTTGCATGCTTACGAGATGGTGAATAACGCGGAAATATTCCTCTGTCTCACCACCGTGTCGTTTGACGTATCCGTGCACGAAATGTTTGTACCCCTCTGCAACGGTAAAACCCTTGTGTTTGCAGGCGATGAGGAAGCACATAACCCCATTGCGCTGGCGGCTTTGATGGAGGAAAATCATATTGAATACTATGGTTCTACACCTTCGCGGCTGGCCCTGCATATGGAGCTGGACGAATTCAACACTGCCCTGTCCAAATGTAAAGTTATTATGGTGGCAGGCGAGAAATATAGCAGCAGCCTACACGCTAAAGTAAAAGCCATCACCAAAGCGAAGATCATTGATGGCTACGGGCCCACAGAGATAACCATACTCTCCAACGCCAGCGAACTGAGCAATGAAAATGAAGTTACCGTTGGCCGCCCACTCACCAACTATGTCAACTTTATTGTTGACGGTGATGGTAACGAACTTCCGCAAGGTGTCATTGGCGAACTCTATATCGGAGGGGCCGGCGTAGCAACAGGCTACAACAACCTGCCGGAAATGACAGCCGAACGTTTCATTGACTATAAAGGTGTACGCATCTACAAGTCGGGCGACTATGCCAAATGGACAGACAAGGGCGAGGTGATCATCCTGGGACGTACCGACAACCAGGTAAAACTCCGTGGCCTCCGCATTGAGCTGGGCGAAATAGAAGCCTCCATCTGCAAATATGAAGGCATAAAAACAGCGGTAGTAGTCATCAAAAAAATCAATAACACCGAGCAACTCTGCGCCTACTTTGTGGCCACCCGTGAGATCAATACAGCCGATCTGAAAGCCACACTGGCCAATAGCCTCACCCAATATATGGTACCGGCGGTATATATGCAACTGGAAAAGCTACCCACCACCCCTAACGGCAAAACCGACGTCAAGGCGCTCCCCGCTCCCGACAGTAAGGGCGAATCGTATTCGCCCAATGCAGGGCGAATGCAATTCGCCCCAACGGGAACAGCCCCAACAACTTTCTTCGAATCCGAACTCACCACCATCGTATCCGGCATCGTAGGGCATAGCGACTTCTCTATCACCGACGACCTGCTCTACCGTGGACTCACTTCCCTATCGGTCATCAAGCTGGCCAGGCAGGTGCACAAGCGCTTCGGCTACAGCCCCGACGCCAAAACCCTCATGGAAGGCTGCACCATCATCAACATCGAAAACGCTATACAGCAGCATCTGCTGGTGACAAGGAACGAAGGACAAGGAACGGGAAAAACCACGAACTCATCACCCATCACCCATCACTCATCACTCATCACTACCTCCCCCCTCTCCCAAACGCAGCAGGGCGTATACTACGACTGCATGCGCCGACCGGGTGAAATGGTATACAATATCCCCATGTGCCTGAAAACCGCGTCCAACACCTCTACGGAGAAACTGATCGAAGCGGTGAATAAAACACTCGAGGCACACCCGTATATTTTCACTCATTTGGAACTCGTGAACCACGAGATCATGCAGGTACGTAACAATCCCCGCAAGGTAGATATTGCCGTGCCGGAGATGACGGAAGAAGAATTCAAGGTATACAAAAACGAATTCGTAAAACCCTTCGACCTGCAAAAACCGGAACAATTATTCCGTTTCAGCATCGTAAAGACACCCTCCAACGTGTGCCTGTTGATGGATTTCCACCATATCATCTTCGACGGTTGGTCCATCAACCTCTTTATTGATGATGTGCTGCAAGCCTACGAAGGGAACGCACCGGAGGTAGAAGAATATTCTTACTTCGACTTTGTGAACGATGAGAATTCGGCAGAAAATCAAGAAAAACAAGCTGCTGCACAATCGTACTTCAATGAACTACTTGCTAACTGTGAAAATGCTGCTGAAATTCCTACCGACCTGCACGGTGCAGAAGACGGGCAACTGGAAGAAAGCATCTATAATGTAGACGAGAAACCGCTCGACAAATTCTGTCGCGACCACGGAGTACCCATGTCCGGCCTGTTCCTGGCTGCTGCTTACTACACCGTATCACGCTTCACTAATGCTAAGGAAGTATTTATCTCCACCCTCAGCAGCGGACGCAGCAACCTTCATATACAGCACAGTGTGGGTATGTTTGTGAACACTATTCCCTTAGCAGCTAAAATTGATCAACAGCCGGTGATCGACTTCATCAAACAAGCCAAAGACGGCATGCTGAAAGCCGTAACGTATGAATATTTCCCTTATACTAAGGTAGTAACACAATACAACTATGCCCCCAATATTGTATTTGCTTACCAAGTGGGACTTATTGAACAAAAGAATATGGGCGGCCAGGCGGTAGCGCTGGAAAATCTAGAACTCAAAGCACCGAAGTTCAAACTGGCCATCAATGTTGAAAACCGTAACGGAAATTTGTGCATTGTACTTAAATACAACAATGCGCTCTACACCCGCTACACCATGAATAATTTTGCCGAAGCCATGTCCACCGCCATCATCAATATGATGGCCACACCGGAGGCTTTGCTGAATACTGTATCGCTAATAAGTCCCGTGCAGGAAAAAGTACTGCAGGGCTACCGCGAAGTGGCTACCTGCCCGTTGGACGAGCTGATTGTGCACCGCTTATTTGAGAAGGCGGCGGCTAAAAACCCCGACAAACCGGCACTGTTGGCTACCGACCAAACATTGAGTTATAAAGGACTCAATGAGCATGCCAATATTTTAGCACATGCTTTGATAGAACGCGGCATTAAACCGAAGAGCAAAGTGGTAATCCTCTTACCGCGCACCAGCCGTGCCATTATTTCCATCATGGGTATCCTAAAAACAGGCTCTGCCTACATCCCCTGCGACCCCGAATATCCGGTGGAACGTATCAACCACGTGTTGGAGGACAGCGGTGCGGGCTTTATTATCACCACGGCTGACCGTGTGAACGACTTCGAACCCGGCAAAGCCGTGGATGTAGAAGAACTGCTAAAAGGTAAAAACACCGCCAATCCGGCTATAGACGTGAGTCCTGATGATTATTCCTATATCATCTACACCTCCGGATCTACCGGCAAACCCAAGGGCGTGCTCCTGCATCATAAGGGACTGGCTAACTATGTTAATCCGCATAAGGACAATATCCACGCTTACCACATGGTGAACGGCGCCGACCGTATCTTATGCCTCACCACTATTGCTTTTGACGTATCGGTGAACGAAATATTCGTTACCCTCTGCAATGGCAAGACGCTGGTGTTTACCAATGATGAGGAGACGCACAACCCTTCTGCACTAGCAAAATTGATGGCAGACCAGCAAACGGAATATTATGGTTCCACCCCTTCGCGGCTGGCGCAACTGCTGGAGTTCCCTGCCTTCTGCGAGGCATTGGCCAAAACCAAAGTGATTATGGTAGCCGGTGAAAAATGTAGTTATTCACTACTACAGAAAACCCGAAAAGTCACCAAGGCCATTTTCATCAACGGCTATGGGCCTACGGAGGTTACCGTACTGTCACAAGCCATTGTACTCAACGAAAATCCGGTTATTACTGTAGGGCACCCGCTGACCAATTACAGCAGCTTTGTGGTCGACGCCGACGGTAACGAGCTTCCGCAAGGCATTGTAGGTGAATTGTACATCGGAGGTTACGGTGTGGCGCACGGATACAACAACCTGCCGGAAATGACGGCCGAACGCTTCATAGACTATAAAGGCGTACGCATATACAAGTCGGGCGACTACGCTAAATGGAATGAGAATGGCGAGGTGATTATCCTCGGCCGTACCGACAACCAGGTGAAAATACGCGGTCTGCGTGTGGAACTGGGAGAAATAGAAACCGCCATTTCCAAATTCAACGGTATAAAAGACGTGGTGGTGATGATACGTAAAGTGAATGGTGTGGAACATATCTGCACCTACTTCACCGGCAACCGTGAAATAGAAATTCCCTACCTCAAAGATTTTCTAAAGCGCAGCCTCACCCAATACATGGTGCCTACGGTGTACACCCAATTGGAGAAATTGCCCACTACACCAAATGGTAAAACCGACATTAAATCCCTTCCGGAACCTTCGTTGGTCTTAGAAAATGAATATGAGGCCGCCGGCAATGAGGCGGAGCAAGTATTCTGTGATATCTTTGCCAAGATCCTCGATATGCCGAAAGTGGGCGCTACGGACAATTTCTTTGACCTTGGCGGCACCTCCCTGCTGGTTACCCGCATTATCATTGAAGCGGTAAGCCACAACTTCAATATCAACTACGGCGACGTGTTTGTGCACGCCACGCCGCGCAAGCTGGCTGCCTTATTTGCCCCTGCTGCGGCATCAACAGAGAATGTAGCTGATGATCCTGCTAACTACAACTATGAGCCGCTACATACTTTGCTTAAGGAAAACAATATTGACGCTTTCCGCAACAGCACCCAACAGTCTGTTGGCAACCTGTTACTCACGGGAGTTACCGGATTCCTTGGTGTACATGTACTGCAGGAATACCTGGCTACGGAGAGCGGAACGGCTTACTGTCTGCTGCGCAAAGGGAACTTCCAGTCGGAAGAATCACGCCTTAAAGCCATGCTCTTCTATTATTTCGAAAACACGTATGAAGAATTGTTCGGTAGCCGTATCATCATAGTTCCCGGTGATATTACGGACAAGCAGGTGTATGCATCGGAAATATTAAACTCGAATAAAATCAATACGGTGATTAACTGTGCAGCCTTGGTGAAACACTTCTCCAACACTACGGATATTGAAGATGTAAACTACGGCGGCGTGTTGAACCTGATTGATTACTGCAAAACATCAGGCGCTAAACTGGTACAAGTATCTACCTCCAGCGTGGCGGGCTACTCCATTGATAATGTGCCCGACGTGAATACGAAGATGAGCGAAGAGATGTTGTGGTACGGACAGTCGATAGATAATAAATATGTACGCAGTAAGTTCCTGGCGGAGCGCGCCCTGCTCGAAGCCGTCAGCAAGGGCGAAATTAAAGGAAAAATCATGCGCGTAGGTAACCTCTCCGCCCGTGACAGCGACGGCGAGTTTCAAATGAACTTTGCCACCAATAGCTTTATGGGACGTATCAAATCAATGCAAACCATCGGCAAATTCCCCTACTCACTCATGAATAAGCCCTCGGAGCTGACGCCCATAGACAGTACGGCTAAGGCTATTTTGTTGCTGTGCAAAACGCCCGACAAGTGTTGTGTTTTCCACCCTTACAACAACCACTATGTGTTTATGGGTGATATTATCAACGCACTACGGAAAACCGGATCGACCATTGAATATGCGGAGGAAGATGATTTCCAAAAGGCTGCCGATGAGGCAGCCAAAGATCCCAACAAAGCACGAATACTGTCAAGCATGATTGCCTATCAGAACATGGGGCACGGCAAGAAAATCCTCCTCCTGGGCAACACCAATGACTATACTTCACAAGTGCTTTACCGTATGGGATTCCAGTGGCCCATACCGTCCGACGAATACATGAACAAATTCATTAACGCGCTGACCGGACTGGGTTTTTTTGAACTGCAATAAAAGGTGAAAATGTATACAAGAACCAGCAACCTCGTTAACCGTAAATTCAGGGAATTTTACCCGCCCATGCTCGTCATGTCACTGGCCTTGGCGCTGGGTATTGTAGGCAATAGTATTATTGTAGGAAATATGTTAGGGCCGCGCGGATTGGCTACCACCAATCTGATTTTTCCCTTCATACAATGCCTTATTATGGTGTGTGGTTTGTTCGGTATAGGCGGCGCCACTATCGTAGCCCGTGCCAAAGGGGAGCGAAACAATGCCAAGGCCAACATCGTACTGAGCCTATCACTCGCCGCCATTGTATTCTTTGGTGTGGTGTGCCTGTTGCTCAGGTTTTACGCCTTGGATAATATTGCTGCTTTCTTAGTAAAAGATAAGGACCTCTACGAACTCACCCGCGACTATCTAAGTGTATATCTTTTCGGAGCACCGGTATTCATGCTGGTATTAAGTATGGTGTATTTTATCCGTACGGACGGGCTGCCTAAACTGGCGTCAAATATATTATTAACGGCAAATGTTGCTATTCTCCTGCTAGACCTGCTCTTCCTCGGGCCGCTACAGATGGGTATCAAAGGCGTAGCGCTGGCTACGGTACTGGGATACACCTTGGGTGGATTATTTGTTATTGCTTACGTCAAATCCTCACAACGCA
Source organism: Bacteroidales bacterium (assembly GCA_031556695.1). GTDB lineage: Bacteria > Bacteroidota > Bacteroidia > Bacteroidales > UBA932 > UBA932. The sequence goes on from JAVBSQ010000153.1 coordinate 7,290, forward strand.
CACTGCAGCCGCAAAAATTCAAGCTGCGTGACACCGCTTTGTATGGCGACATGACCTCGGCAGGAATTTCCAGTGCCTTGGGACAAATATTAATGCTGCTAAAACTTATTTTCATCAACCGGCTGGTGATGGAGATAGGTGGTACGGCGGGATTGGTAGCCTTTTCTGTTTGCCTCTCCATGCTATCTATCTCATCAGTGCTGCTCAACGGATCTGCGCAGGCCATGATACCCATGGCCGGTAATTTTTATGGAGAACGTGATAGCGCCGGTATCATCTACACGGTAAGGCAAGCCTTGCGCTTCCTCTTTGTGGCCTGCACTATACTGATGATATTGATATTCATCTTTCCGGTGCAGGTGATGGCTCTCTATGGTGTCACCAATCCCGAAGCGGTGGGCATAGGCATAGGGGCGCTGCGCATCTTTGCCGTGCTACAAATACTGTTCAGCTTTGCTTTCTTTATGATGTATTATACCCAAACCATCAAAAGGCCTAAATTTTCTGCGGCTATTTGTATCGTTGAAGGTTATATTGTGATTGTGCCCCTGGCTTGGTTTTTGGGGCATAAATTCGGGCTTTCGGGCGTATGGTGGGCCTTCTTTATTACTGAAGTGGTAACGGCCATCTTTATTTTGTTGGGCAGTTACATCATGGCACGCCGGAGTAAGGGTAAAACAGCACCTTTCTTCATGGTGGATAAACCGCAGCCCGGCATTCCCGAACTGGACGTCAGCATAAGCGCCAAGGCTGAAGATGCTGCAGGACTTTCACAACAAGTGATTATTTTTTGTTCAAGCCATAATATAGACAATATAAAAGCTACGCAGTTGGGAGTGATGGTGGAAGAAATGGCCATGAGCATTGCCGCTATCAACCCAAAGAAAAATCACGTATACATAGACATACGCGTAAAAATATTTGCCGACGAGATTCTAGTGGCTTTCCGGGACGACGGCACTCCCTTTAATGTGGGCAGTCACGTTACTGCTGCACCTGCCGAATTCCATATCGACAGTGTGGATATGCTACGCAAACTATCTTCGCATATTGAATACAGTCGCGCCATAGGTATGAATTGTACCTCATTGCATTTGGCCTTGTAGTTATACCGCATTTCAAATTATTTTGTATCTTTGTAGCATAAACATAATAAAAAAAGATCCATGAAAATCATACAAATACGTATCCCCGATGAAATAGGTATGAATGAATACGATTATTCTATGATTATTGCATCAAAATTATATGAAGATGGAAAGCTTTCTTCCGGACAAGCTGCGGAGATTGCCAATCTCTCAAAACGCACATTTTTAGAATTATTAGGGCGCTACGGAGTATCTATTTTTAGCACTTCACTATCTGATTTAACCCACGATATTGCCAATGCTTAAGACCGTCATAGCTGATACCAGCTGCCTGATTATACTCCACAACATTGGAGAGTTAGAACTATTGAAGCACATGTATGGTAATGTTTATACAACACCGGAAGTGGCTGAGGAATTTTCGGAAGAGCTTCCAAAGTGGATACTCATAGAAAAAGTGGCTGACGAAAAATATCAAGAGGTATTAGAATTGCAGGTAGATTCCGGTGAAGCCAGTGCTATTGCTTTAGCGCTTGAAAAAGACGAGTCACTTCTAATTATTGACGACTTAAAGGCTAGAAAATTAGCCGAAAAATTACATCTAAAATATACAGGAACTCTAGGTGTAATTGCATCAGCAAAACAGAAAGGAATAATTCCTGCAATTAAACCCATTATCAATAAAATTCAACATACCAACTTTAGAATTGCTGAAGAATTAGTGTATAAATTGTTATCCATGAGTAACGAATTATAGCCTAATTGAAAATCCACATTTTAAATATACGGGACATAAATAGCGTAGGGTCGGAAAATTTTCCGCCCCTACCGCCGCAACGCCTTGCCCGTGCTATGAAATTCCGGCAGCATGACGACCAATTACGCTGCCTCGGGGCAGGAATATTATTACACCGTGTGTTGGGCGTGGAGCATGATGATGATTTGCTGTATGGCCCTTACGGCAAGCCCTTCCTCGCTAATGGCGGGCCGGAGTTCAGCCTCTCCCATGCGGGCGAATATGTTATTTTAGTCACCCATGATACACCCGTGGGGGTAGACATAGAACCTATCACGCCGGAGCATGATGAGGCCTTTTTACGGGAGTGGACGGCCAGGGAAGCCATCATGAAATTGACAGGTTTGGGGCTACAGTTAGGCCCTGAAAGCATAAATTTAAACACAAATACATATAAATTAGAGCACTACACCATAAACAACCACATCTACTGCACCGCGGTCCTATCGAAAATGTGATTTTTCTCACAAAAGTCCTATCAAAAATGTGATTTTTCTCACAAAAGTCATAGGACTTTTGTGATTTTTGATTATCTTTGCAGTATGAAAAGAACAGTTATACAGCAATTAATTGATTGGAAAAACCGGCCCAACCGCAAACCCTTAATTTTGCAGGGAGCGCGACAGGTAGGCAAGACCTGTGTATTGAAACATTTGGGCGCAACGGCCTTTGACGATATGGCTTATTTCAGTTTCGATAAACAACCGGAACTTAAGCCTTTTTTTGAAAAGACCAAAGACCCCAGCCGTATCTTGCAATTCCTGGAATCTATTAATGGTAAACCTATTCTTCCGCAAAAAACGCTCATTGTGTTTGATGAAATACAGGAGTGTAACGAAGCGCTGAATTCCTTAAAATATTTTTGTGAAGAAAAGCCGGAATATGCCATAGCCGCCGCAGGCTCCTTGCTGGGTGTGGCCTTATCGCGGGGAAAATCATTTCCGGTAGGTAAGGTTAATTTCATGCCTATTTACCCGCTTTCGTTTTCTGAATTTCTACAAGCTGCCGACCCCAAGCTGTCGGCATACCTCGCCGGCATACAGAATATAGTACCTATTCCGGATATTTTTTTCAGTCAGCTCACCGACCGGTTTAGGCAATATATGGTAACGGGCGGTATGCCGGAGGTGATTTCCATCTTTTTAGCTACACGCGACATTACAGTTACCCGCGAAGCCCAAATGGAAATTCTCAATGCCTACATGCTCGACTTTTCCAAGCATGCCGAGAATAAAGACATTGCAAAAATTAACTATGTGTGGAATTCCATTCCTTCTCAGTTAGCGAGAGAGAATAAAAAATTCCTGTACCAGGCAGCAAAGCCGGGCGCACGGGCGCGGGAATATGAAGATGCCCTGCAATGGTTGATGAATGCAGGACTGGCTCACCGCGTACTACGCAGCACCAAGCCCGCCCTGCCCTTATCCGCTTACGATGATTTATCCGCTTTTAAATTCTACATGCATGATGTGGGGCTACTGGGCGCTGCATCACAGCTTGACCCTGCCATCATACAGGACGGCGACCGTTTATTCACCGAATTTAAGGGTGCGCTGAGTGAGAATTTTGTATTGCAGGAATTAGTTTCGCAATATGAGGCACCGCCCCGCTACTGGTCGTCGGGCAACACGGCAGAGGTGGATTTTTTAATTCAGCATCAGAATGACATTATTCCCTGCGAAGTAAAATCCGGCGCCAACGTGCAAAGCAAGAGTATGAAAGTATATGACAATGCTTACCACCCTGCCTTGCGCATACGTTATTCCCTACAAAATTTAGAACTCAACGGCAACCTGCTCAACATACCCTTATTTATGGCGGGCAACACACGGAAGCTGGTGGAGTGGGCTGTAAAGTGACGGGTGACGAGGGACGGGTGACGAGGGACGGGTGGAAATGGTTCAACGGGACTGTCCCCCGCTGGCGGGGGTGTCCGTAGGATGGGGGTGGATTTACATGAATGATCTAAATAAATTATATCTTTGTCGAGAATTTTAATGCCATGAAATCCAACCACGACTACAATAAGAAACTACAACCCTTTGCTAACCGTCTACGAAAGCGTATGACCAAATCGGAGGCATGTTTATGGAAATATGTTTTAAAGGCTGGACAAGTGTATGGATATACATTCCGGCGG